>NZ_JBCPWN010000029.1:0-47579 GCF_039581415.1 Comamonas sp. F1-6 | reverse complement strand
TGGCAGTCCTGCTGCTCCTCAGCGGTGCAGTCCTGATCGTCCTGGGACAGAACGACTAGCCCTTTGAGGCCGAACGACGCTGTTGCCAGCATCAATCGCGACGGCCAGTTCCAGGCCCTGAGCAAAAGAAATAGTGACGCCGCCGAGGTCCCGCCAATCATTCTCAGGACCTCCCTGCAGCTCACGGTGACCTGCGTCAGATCGAAAGGATTTCTATGAAAAAAGTGCTAGTGCTGGTCACCACAGCTTTGCTGCTCAGCGGCTGTGTCGTGTATCCGAACGGCTACTACGACGACGGATACAGAAAACCCCACCCTCATGGGTGCCCACCTGGGCAGGCCAAGAAAGGCAACTGCTAGCACTGAACCTCGCTGTGCTCAGCCCATAAGCACTTGCAGGCATGAATCCATCTGATTGACCGTCATTGGCCCACCATGGAGCCACCGTCGACACAGGCTGACTGCCGGCACAGACCGGGACCAGGCGGTCACCAACTAAGGCAAATTTTCTAGACGACGCAGAGCCACCAGTTGCCATATCGACAGAATGAATGTTGCCAGCATCAACGCAATCGACATGGGCTGAATGAACGACTCGCTGCCTTGGAAGAAGAAAAACGCGTGAATGCCTACGGTTAAAAGGCCGAGACAGGCCAAGAGCTTGTAGTAAGGCAAGCCGGTTTTCAGGTTGGCGACAACCCGGCTGTGCGAGTACATGACCAATCCAATGATTGGAATATTGAGGAGCAGGTTGATTTGATTGCCGCCAGGAATGAGGAACAGCTCCCATTCATGCCAGTAGGCTGCGTCAATTTGATGCGTGATCAGGATGGTGGCATTTGCCAGAAAAAGAAGGCGAAGGCGGTCTTGCATGGGCATTGACAGTGCTTCTGTCTATTTTGCCGACATAAAGACTACCCTGGCCGGACTCTTCAACCAATTCAATCGGGGATAGCCTCTCACGACCAAGAGCGATCGGTCATGAGCATTTGCGGACCGCTCGGGCTGAACTTGAGCAAGTGACTTTGACGCCTTGACGCAGGCTGCTCCCCATACAGTCAACGTGCCCCAAACCAGCCGTTGCCCGCAAACCCGTCAGATCCGGCCACGGGAAGACTGCACAGGCCAAGCATTCACTGCCGCAACCAATCCGCAAGAATTCGATTGCCGATGCCTGCTTGGTATCCACTTTCACCGGTCAAGCATCGCCGGTTGGCTGAATGCGTCAGCTCGTCGCGAATGCAGACAGTCTGTTGCCTCGGCCAACTCCATGTAGATATGGACTCAACGCACGATCAAAACCGGCATCCGTGCCAAGCGCAAGACTTTGCAAGTCACAGACCCGAGCAGTACGGCTTCTGTTGCCGTTAGCCCGTGGGAGCCGATGCAAATACCGAAGCAGCCAAGAGATTCAGCCAAACCCACGATAGCGATTGCATCATCACCCATGACGACATGAAGATGCCAGGGGACAAGGGTAGCTGATTCTGCGAGCGCTCGGCGCGCCCGGGCCGTGGCTGCCCAGCCGTATCGACCCAACTCGGTTTCCGCAGCCTCTTTGCTCAACCAGGGCTGCACATTCACGAGGTCAAGCATGCTGCCTTGCCCCATTGCCACCAAACGGGCACCAACGGCAACAGCACGCGAAGAGCATGCAGAGCCGTCCACTGCCACCAGCCAACGTTCGCCACCGGTATTTGCACAACTGCACTTGCCTTTCCACGTCAATGAAATCAGCCTGCCAAGGCTATCGCGCCGCTCGAGATCAGGCGCAGGCATGAGTGCAGGCATCGCTGCATCGCTCATAGAACACTCCTTGAAGATTTTCGGCCTGAGAGCTTCACGCTAAGCAGCACGGAAATCAGGACAATCGAGCCAACAATGAGTAGCGACCAATGCACGGGCATATGAAACCAGGGCATCATCAGCATCTTGCCCCCGATATAGATCAGTACCAGAGCAAGGCCGTACTTGAGCAGATGGAAGCGTTCGGCCATGTCGGCCAGCAGGAAGTACAGCGCCCTCAAACCCAGTATCGCGAAGATATTGGATGTAAAAACGATAAATGGGTCGGTGGTGACAGCGAAGATGGCTGGAATACTATCCACGGCAAAGACTAGGTCACTCGCCTCAATCATCAGAAGCACCAAGAACATCGGTGTTGCATGAAGCAATCCATCGATGCGTACGAAAAACGACTGGCCGTGAAAGCCTGGCGCTATACGCATGTGGCAGCGCAACCAGCGTAGCAGTGGATTCTTTTCCAGATCGGGCTTTTGCTCAGCCATGATCAACATCTTGCCGCCCGTGACCACGAGCAGCAGCCCAAAAACGTAGAGCACCCACTCAAACTCGGAAACGAGCCAGATTCCGCCAAGAATCATTGCTGCCCGCATCACGATCGCTCCAAGAACCCCATACAGCAGCACGCGTCGCTGCAACTCTGGCGGGACAGCGAAGTAGGTAAAGATCATCACGAAGACGAACATGTTGTCTACCGACAATGCCTGCTCGATGAGGTAGCCGGTAAAGAATTCAAGTGCCTTGCGATTGGCAATTTCACGACCTGCGGTAGCGTCCAAATACCACCACAACAACGCGCCGAATGTGGTGGCAAGAGCCACCCAGGTGGCAGTCCAGCTTGCCGCTTCCTTGGCCGACACGCGGTGAGCCTTGTTTCCTCCGAGGACAAATAGATCCAGGCCCAGCATGATGAGCACAAAGACAATGAAGCCGATCCACATCGGGCCGGTTGCCAAGGTTTCGATGTTGTGCATGAAATGGCCCCAAGCGTTTGCTTCTTTGCCTTGAGATACTGCTTGCACCATGGGCCGCTGACATGCCCCGGCCAACCGCAGAGACAAGGCGAAACAACGGCGTAGCGAGGGCAGTGCGAGCGGCTCTCAACGTCGCTGTCGAGCTCTTAACTGGAAGCCATCCATAGAGCCACAATGCCCGCTCCGGCACCGACTCCCGCTGGAATACCAATGCGCTCCAGCTTCGAGGCAGGCTCGCCCGGGATCACCTCTACAGGCACGCTGGTTCGCTCCAGCACCTGATTCGTCACTGAATTCTCGATAAGACGCACCAAGGAACTCTTTCGCGCCGTGCTCATGACAATCAGGTCGCAATGAAGCCTGCGCGCGACATCCACAATGCAGTCAACCTTGTTGCCGACTTCCGAGTGGACAGCATATGGAATCCCGGCGGCATCCAGCATTTGCCGAGTGGTCAAGAGCGCCGACTCCGTCTGCTCATGATGAAACTCCATCCGGTCACTCCTGCTTGAGTAATCGGTGATGAGTTTCGAGAATGGCGGCTGCACGTTCAGGAGATGAATCTCCAGATCTTCGCTCTTCCTGAACTCGTCGATCACGTGACGTATTGCAAACAACGAATTGGCTGATCCGTCTGACGGGACAAGAACTCTCAGCATGGTGCTTCTCCTTTGAGGTGAGCTGCTTGGTGCAGTGACTCACCTGAGTGGATCCTCGTTCAAAGACTGCTTGCGCCTTCTGATTCGAAGGTTCTCCGCCGAGCACTTCTCCTGGCCCTGGACAACACCAACAATAGCGATGCAGCAATTTAATAAAAGCAGATAATTTGGAAGCAATAGCTCCGAAAAGCCGAACAATGAGCCCTGGCTTCAGTTACAGGCACCTTTACTATTTTTGGGTTGTCGCCAAAGAAGGAGGCATGGCCCGTGCTGCCGAGCGCCTGGGCATGGCTGTACAAACTGTTAGCACCCAAGTTCGTGAGCTGGAGCGGTCACTGGGCTATGCACTGCTCAAACCTGCAGGGCGAGGCGTTGTCCTGACAGACGCAGGACTTGCCGCCATGCGGCAGGCAGAGCAAATCTTCCAGCTAGGGGAGCAGCTGCCTGCGGTAGTGCGTGACGCAGTGGGCATGCCGACCATGCGTTTGATCGTCGGCATCGCCGACGAGTTGCCCGAACTGGCGGTGCGAAGCCTGATGCAACCTGTGATGCAGGAACCCCATCTTCGACTTTTGTGCTTGGTTGACGAATTCGAGGATTTGCTGGGTGACCTGGCTTTGCATCGACTTGATGTCGTTCTGGCCGACCGTGCCGCTCCTCCAAATCCCAACCTCAAGGTCTATAGCCACTCTCTGGGCTCATCCCCATTGGCCTGGTATGCACCTGCATCCTTGTTTGCAGCAGCTCGGCAAGACTTTCCGCAGTCTCTGGCCAAAGTCCCCGTGCTTCTGCCAACGGCCCATGCAGCAGTGCGCGCAAGGCTTGATCAGTGGTTTGAACGAGAGTCCATCAAACCGCATGTCATAGGCGAGTTCGAGGACAGTGCATTGCTCAAGACGTTTGGAGCAGCTGGCATGGGTGTCTTTCCAATGGCCAGCTTGGTTCACGAAGACTTGACGACCCGATATGAGGTGAAGCGTTTGGGCGATTGCGAGGGTGTGGAGGAACACTTCTTCGCGATTGGTGCAAGCAGGAAGGTGCTACATCCTCTGGTGCAAAAGCTATTTTCGACAAGAGGCTAGATTTCCTCGTAAAGCAAGCGCTCAGCACTGTCGGCGAATCGAGGTGTAGTGAAGTTCGCGCCTGCGATCCAAAACCGTCTATGGCCGAAATCCCCAAGAGCCATCAAAGCAGACTGTTGTGAAATGTGAAGAAAGCGCTGTGCTGACTTATTCAAGCACAATCTTTACAAGTTCGGTATCACCAGTGCAGGTGCTTAGACAATATGAAATCAACTCATTGGTTTGCTATTGATCGCAGTCACTTCTCCAGCATTTCCTATGCAATGCTCTTCGTGGCTGGAGCAATTGCGCTCTCGATGGCGGCGATCTGCGCGGCAGCTCTTTATCAAAGTCGGCTGGACACGATGAAGCACGCGGTGGAAACATCGCGTAATGTGGCTCTTCTCGCCGAAAATGATGTGGTTCGAAATCTCGAACTCTATGCGCTGTCATTGCAGGCCGTGATTGATGGGTTGAACGATCCCGAAGTGATGGCGGCATCGCCGCACCTGCGCGAAGTTGCCTTGTTCGACAAAGCTGCGACTGCATCCTATTTGGGATCAATTCTGGTCTTGGATACCGAGGGAAACATTGCCATCGATGCACGAAAAGTCAAACCAGACAATGTCAACTTCTCCGGCCATGATTTCTTCACCGTGCATCGAGAAAATTCCGGCAAGGGGCTCTATGTGGGAGACCCATACGCATCACCGCTGCATGGCGGCGCCTTGAGCATTCCTCTGAGCCGTCGGCTTTCTCATGCAGACGGCTCTTTCGCAGGCGTAGTGCTGATCGATGTCCAGCTTGAATATTTCAGAAAACTATTTTCCGGGCTGTCGCTGGGTGAGAATGGATCGCTTGCATTGATAAGAAAAGATGGCGCGATGATGATGCGCCAACCCTTTGATGCCAAGGTCATAGGACGCAATATACGAAACGCAAGCACATTCAAGCGGTTCACTGCTGAGCCTGAGGGCAGCTTTTCAGATATTTCCTACCTTGATGGCACTCATCGCCTGTACTATTTCAAGAATCTTCCGAGCTTGCCGTTCATTATCATGGTCGCGAAAGCGCACTCCGATATTTTCACGGCTTGGCGACAACGTGCACTGATCATTGCCTGTCTGATGGGGGTGCTCACAGCAGCCTTTATCGGCTTGTCCTTTGCTTTCGTGACACAGCTCAAGCGACGAATACGCGCCGAGTCGGAGTTGGCCTTGCTAGCTCGAACCGATGGGCTGACGGGCTTGAACAACCGCCGCAGACTCGACGAAATGCTGGATCAGGAATGGCACCGGGCAAGACGAAACCATAGTATTTTTTCATTGCTATTCGTCGACATTGACAGGTTCAAGGTCTACAACGACACATACGGACACCAAGCTGGGGATGACGTCATCGCAACCATAGCCAAATGCATTGGTGACAGTATTCGCAGGCCAGGAGATATCGCAGCTCGTTATGGAGGCGAGGAGTTCATCGTTGTTTTGCCGGATACATCTCTAGAGGGCGCGTCATGCATTGCGGAAAACATCCGCGCCGCCGTTTCGCAACTCTCTATCGAGCACTCAGGAAGCGAATTCGGCTACATCACAGTCAGCATCGGTTGTGCGGCATGGGAGCCAGAACACGATGCAGATGTAGCCTCGGTGATCCGTTCAGCCGATGAGGCGCTATACAAGGCCAAGACGACAGGTCGCAACAAAGTTGTTGTATTCACCAAAACTCCGACACAGCGAGCAGCAGACTTTCGGGACACAACGCAAAGCCATAGCCAGTCCCTGATCTGAATCCGTCATGGAGGCGGCACCGGTGCTGATGCTCGATGAATCTAAGAAAGAATGACGAAAGGTTGCAATGCCGCTCGACAATGTCTGCTTGCCCTGGCTGCAGCAAAGGCTGCAACGGCTCAGAAGCTGTCTGTCACAAACTTCAGCTTCTGCGCTGGTGAGCTGCATTACGATCAACGCGAAAACTGCCACTACATTCCCAGCGAACCACTCGATCGACATCGAGTTGAGGAGCAGGCTGCATGTGCATTGGCTGCTCAGGTTCCCGGTCGCCACAGGCAATGTTGAAAGGCCATGCTCAGCCTGATTGCTGGAGCGTGATCTGCGAGCTCAAGGGTTCCAGGCTGAGAGCACTGCTGCCACCGGCCCTGCGGGCATTGTGAATGCGGCGCCAGCTACGCATCTAACGGTCAATTCAGCAGGAGTGAAGAGATGTCATATATCGATGGTTTCGTGATCGCTGTCCCCACCGCCAACAAGCAGAAGTTCATCGAGCACGCGCGCAAGCTCGACCCGATATTCATCGAGCTGGGCGCAATCAGGGTGATCGAGGCTTGGGGAGATGACGTCCCCGATGGCAAAGTTACCGACTTCCGCCGCTCGGTTCAGGCCACGGCCGAGGAGACAGTGGCTTTTTCATGGGTCGAATGGCCGGACAAGGCCACGCGCGACGCAGCCATGAAGAAGATGATGGAAGACCCGCGCATGGACCCATCCGCCCCCGGCAATCCGCCCATGCCCTTCGACGGCAAGCGCATGATCTTTGGGGGTTTCGAACAAGTCGTCGAAGTGAAGCCCTGAAGTCTGATGTTCAGCTCATTGAGCTGTCAGGTTCAAGCCCAGGCGACATCCCCCTCTCACCAGTTGCTTGATGCAATGCAGCCTGGTCTCCACCTAGCTGCGCCGGTGATCCCTGCGGCAGTCTCCTCATTGCGATGCACAAAGACATCGCCCTTGCGCATCCGGGCATTCTCTCTAGGGGGAGTGATGGGTGTGGCGGGGCGACATGCAGGGGGCTGTGCGTCATGAACTCCAAGAGCCGTGACGATCAACCGCAACTCATCGCCGTGGGTTGCGCCTGCAATTGCGGCAGTACCGCCACCCCGGGAATTTGAGTCCGGTGGGCTCAGCAAGCAGAAGCAGCCCGCCCTCACTGGATTGATGCGCCACTTGCCGATACCGGCTATCGCCACCTCCGGCACAAAGCCGGCAGCTGAGCGCTGCCTTGTACTGCGTCCAGTTGGTGCTCGATAGCGGGGCTGGACTGCTGCGGCGACACTGATTGATTCAACAATGCCGCCGCAAGCATCTGCCAGATGCGCCCTTTAATGACGGAAGCACCTGGGCACACATGGGCATCCATATGTGGCCGGGTGCATGCCAATCGTGCTTATTTGGGAGAGAACAGGAAGTTCATCACATCGCCGTCCCTGACGATGTACTCCTTGCCTTCGGCGCGCATCTTGCCGGCGTCCTTGGCACCTTGTTCGCCCTTGAAAGCGACGAAGTCTTCAAAGGCAATGGTCTGGGCACGAATGAAACCGCGCTCGAAGTCACCGTGAATCACGCCCGCAGCCTGGGGAGCCGTAGCGCCGACACGCACAGTCCAGGCACGCACTTCCTTTTCACCGGCAGTGAAATAGGTCTGCAGGCCCAGCAGCTTGAAGCCAGCACGGATCAGGCGGTTCAGGCCAGGCTCTTCCAGACCCAGCTCCTGCAGGAACATATCGCGGTCTTCGTCTTCCATCTCGGCCATCTCGGCCTCGATCTTGGCGCAGATGGCGACCACGGGTGCGCCCTGAGCTTCTGCATATTCCTTGAGACGATCCAGAAAAGGATTGTTTTCAAAGCCGTCTTCGGACACGTTGCCCACAAACATGGCGGGCTTGGCAGTGATCAGGCAGAAAGGCTTGAGCAGGGGCGCATCTTCCTTGGACACCGACACCACACGGGCGGGCTTGCCTTCATTCAGGGCTGCCTGAATGGGAGTCAGCAGTGCCACCAGCTTGGCGGCTTCCTTGTCGTTACCGGACTTGGCGGCCTTGCTGTAGCGATTCAAAGCCTTTTCCACCGTGGCCAGGTCGGCCAGGCACAGCTCGGTCTGGATGACTTCGATGTCGGAAATCGGGTCCACCTTGCCCGCCACGTGAATCACGTTGGGATCTTCAAAGCAGCGCACCACGTTGACGATGGCATCGGTTTCACGGATATGGGCCAGGAATTGGTTGCCCAGTCCTTCGCCCTTGGAAGCACCAGCCACCAGGCCGGCGATGTCCACGAATTCCACGATAGCGGGAACGATGCGCTCGGGCTTGACGACCTCGGAGAGCTGATCCAGACGCGGATCGGGCACTTCCACCACGCCGGTGTTGGGCTCGATCGTGCAGAAGGGATAGTTCTCGGCGGCGATGCCGGCCTTGGTCAGGGCGTTGAAAAGAGTGGACTTGCCCACGTTGGGCAGGCCCACGATGCCGCATTTGAGGCTCATGGAAATTCCTTATGTATCAATGCACTATCGAGCACCACACCCATGTGGCGGAAGTGCCCGATCCGCATCGTCGCGAATCCGGTTCTTTTGAAGCGTGACCCATAGGCACTCTGTTCACCCAGAGTTTCGTCCCGGTTTGGCCACGGAAAGCCCCCGATTGTAATGACCCGGCAATCTCTGCTCATCTGCGGTAGATTGCGCCACTGTTCCGGCCAGAAGGCAAAAAAGCCTGCGCAAAGACAGGCCTGGGAGAAAAAGTCCGGGAAATGTCGGATCAATCAGCGGTCAACGCCGGCGAACTCTGTCGCATGGGGCCAAACAGTTGCTCCAGCCCGGCCGTCTCCTCCAGCCGTCGGAACTGGGATTGCGGACTGCACAGATATTTGGTCATGCAGGGAGTCCGACAGCTGCGCATCAAGGCGGGCACCTTCTGGGCAAACTCCAGCACCCAGTCTCCGGCCTCACAGCCAATATGGCCATGACCGTCCGGCAGACAGAAATCTCTGTCGGGGGCACGAAAAGACAGGCGAGCGATCTTTCCGGCAAAAGCACTGCTGCCGGTGAGAACCACGAAATCGCCAGATTTGAATTCAGCCATGTCGCCCTCCCCCTCATTGCTGCTGCCAATGGCCTTATTGGACACTGGTTCTGCTGCATCACTATTACAGGGATGCCCCAAGTCTTTGAGGGTCAAAGGCCTACACCCTCAATCAAAGCGCAGATTGCCCGCCAGTTGCTGACCCACAGCCAGCTCTGCTGCAGCATCCGCAACGTCCGGCAGACCCAGCACCATGGCATTCATACCAAAAGTAATAGCACCATCCACGCGCGGATTTTGGCGATAGCTGGAAATTGAATATCCCACTGCCGTGCCGGGTACGGCGGTGTCGGGATCTATATCGGGAATCGGGCAGCGCGTACAGGGCTTGCAGGGCAGCAGGCTCAGACCGGGCAACTGGGGCAGATCCAGCTGTTCCACACGATCTTCATCATGGGCTTCGATATCGGCAATCACGATATTCGGACGAAAGCGCCGCGCATCGACAGCAGCCTCGCCGGCCTGCGTCAGTCGCTGATTGAGCTCGTCCACGGCCGACTGGCTGAGCAGCAGCAAAGGGTAGCCGTCGGCAAAATGCACCGGAGCGTCGCCATCGCCCACCCAGCGTTCGCTGGCCCGGCGCGGTTGCGAATTATCAAAGCGCACCAGATGGCAGTCCTGCGCCAGAGCCCGGCTCAGCCAGCTGCGTGCAGGCGCGGCCCATTCGCCGAGGTCCCAGGCATCGACCGTATCCTTCCAGACCCGCGCACGGCATTTGCTGCCCTGTACCAGCAAAGGAGTCTGCAAGCTGTCCATACCCGGAAAATGCAGCAGCAAGTATTCATCCGTAATCTCGGGCCTGATCAGCGCCATGCGCGGATGACTGCGCTGGGTCAAGAAATCGCCATTGGCATCGACCACCATCCAGTGCCTGTCCCATTGCAGGCCATGGCGCGAGAGCGCGGCCTTCGGCACGGCAATACCGGCGCAGGATTTGACGGGGTAGATCCACAGTTCGGCAATCCGGCCCTGCACGTCATAGGCGGTGTCGGTCATCACATCTCCTTCGATTACGGATTCATCTCTCATTTTGCCCTCTAGTCCCTGCTTGACCTGCACAGCCCGCTATCAACAACATAGTTGGCTGCGGTCGGCGACCGCATGGCATGAGGTTTCCTCTATGGGCGCAGGCCCTGCCCGCGCCTCCTACAATGCCGGACATGGCGCAAACCTTTGATGTATGTATTCGTGGAGCCGGCATTGTGGGCCGGACCTTGGCTCTTTTGCTGGCGCGTGAGCGTCTGCGTGTGGCGCTGGTGGCGCCGCCACAGCCTCGATCCCCGCAAAAGGATGTGCGCGCCTATGCGCTCAATGCCAGTTCCAGGGCCGTGCTGCAGTCGTTGCGCTGCTGGCCTGACGACGAGGATGCCACGCCCGTGGTCGGCATGCAGGTGTTTGGCGATCTGGACGGCCAGGTTCAGTTCGACGCAGCTTCTCAGGAAGTGCCAGCACTGGCCTGGATTGTCGATGTCCCCGCGCTGGAGCAGCGCCTGGCCGAGGCCGTGCGCTATCAACCCCAGGTGGAAATCGTCAAGGAACCGGTGGAGGCCGCACTCACCGCCGTCTGCGAAGGCCGCTCCAGCAGCACGCGCACCGAATTCGGCGTGGATTTCTCCGTCACGCCCTATTCCCAGCACGCCATTGCCACCCGGTTGAGCTGTGAGCTGCCGCATGGCGGCATTGCACGTCAGTGGTTCACGCCGGAAGGAATCCTGGCCTTTCTGCCCATGGGCGGGCCCGACGGTCACGAAGTGGCCGTTGTCTGGTCGCTGGAGCAATCGCTGGTGCCTGACTGGCTGGAAAGCGACGAAGAGAGCTTTACCACCCGCCTGCAGTCCATCAGCCAGGATGCGCTGGGCCAGCTGGAGCTGGTGGCCGAGCGCGCCACCTGGCCTCTGCAGCAGGCTGTAGCCGATCGTTGGTGCGGACCGCTGGACAGGAACAGCCAACAAAGCTGGGTGCTGGCAGGTGACGCCGCCCACAACGTCCACCCGCTGGCCGGCCAGGGTCTGAACCTGGGCCTGGGCGATGTGCAGACTCTGGCACGCATCCTTCAGGAGCGCGACTACTGGCGCAGCCCCGCCGATCTGAAGCTGCTGCGCCAGTACGAGCGTGAGCGCAAGGCATCTCTGGCCCCCATGGGCCTGGCCATGGACGGGCTGCAGCAGCTGTTTGCCCGTCCCGAAGTGCCTGTGCAGATGCTGCGCAACTGGGGCATGAAGGGCTTTGAGCGCAGCGGCCTGCTCAAGTCCTGGATGGCCAAGCAGGCCATGGGTCTGCTCTGAGACGCGGGCTCAGGGAACCCTTGGCTCAGTCCGTACTCCAAGCAACAGCCCTGCCATCCATGCATAGTGGATGGCAGCCGATCTCATTCTTTCCACGCTGCAGCGCGCTGCAGCCCACGACATCTTCCATGAAACTTGTTGCCTGCCTGCTGGCCACCGCCAGCCTGACCTTCGGCCTGAGCGTGCATGCCCAGGATGCCAACCTCAAGAAGACGCTGACCGAGCGCATTCCCCAGCTCGAGAAAATCGACGAGGTGCGCTCCACCCCCATGAGCGGCCTGTACGAAGTACGCGTGGGCACGGACATCTTCTACACCGATGCCAAGGGCAACTATCTGATTCAGGGCGAGCTGATCGACACCAAGGCGCGCCGCAATCTGACCGAAGACCGCATGACCCAGCTCACGGCCGTGGACTTCAAGCAGTTGCCCATCAAGGACGCCATCACCATCGTGCATGGCAAGGGCGAGCGCAAGATGGCCGTGTTTGAAGACCCGAACTGCGGCTACTGCAAGCGCTTTGAGAAAGACCTGCAGAGCGTGGACAACGTCACCGTCTACCTCTTCCTCTACCCCATCCTGAGCCCGGACTCGGCCGAGAAGTCGCGCAATATCTGGTGCGCCAAGGATCAGGCCAAGGCCTGGCATGAGCAGATGCTGAACAGCAAGAACGCACCAGCCGCCCAGTGCGACCCTGCCGCCATCCAGCGCAATCTGGCTTTCGGCCGCAAGTACAAGATCACCGGCACGCCCACCGTGATTTTTTCCAACAATGTGCGCGTGCCCGGCGCTATCTCGGCTGCCGAGGTCGAAAAGCACCTGGCCGTCGCCAAGTAATCCCTGTCTCATTGCCGGAGCAGCGTGCATCTGATGAAATTTCAGGCACGCTGCGATAGGTTCGCATGCTCCGGCCCGCATTTCTGGAGCTGCCATGACCTCTGCCCCCAAT
Organism: Comamonas sp. F1-6; assembly: GCF_039581415.1. NCBI lineage: Bacteria > Pseudomonadati > Pseudomonadota > Betaproteobacteria > Burkholderiales > Comamonadaceae > Comamonas > Comamonas sp. F1-6. The sequence goes on along the minus strand of NZ_JBCPWN010000029.1, from coordinate 34,974 downwards.
GCCTGCGGCATTCGCCCCGACATCCGCTTTGCCGTGCAGGCCAGCGCGGTGGACGCCCATCTTTTCGATGTGGAGCTGCATATCGCCCAGCCTGCGGCACAGCAGTTGCTGTCGCTGCCGGTGTGGATTCCGGGCAGCTATCTGGTGCGCGAGTTTTCCAAGAACCTGCAGGGCGTGAAGGCCACGCAGAACGGTCAGCCCGTGGCCGTGCAACAGCTCAGCAAGAATCAATGGAAAATCTCCTGTAACGCCGATGCAGATTGCGTTATCAGCTATCAGGTTTGCGCCTATGACACCTCGGTGCGCACGGCCTGGCTGGATCGCCGGCGCGGTTTCTTCAACGGCACCAGCCTGTGCCTGCGCGTGCATGGTCAGGAAAACCGCCCCCATGCGCTGGAGCTGCTCGGCAGCCCCGCCACGCAGGACTGGCAGGTGGCCACCGGCCTGACGCCCGCACAAATCGATGCCAACGGCTTCGGCCTCTACACGGCAGCCCACTACGACGAGCTGGTGGACTGCCCCGTGGAGATGGGCCGGTTCTGGCGCGGCAGCTTTGTAGCCGGAGGCGTGCCCCACGAGTTCGTGGTGGCCGGTGCCGCGCCCAGCTTTGATGGCGAGCGCCTGCTGGCCGATACGCAAAAGATCTGCGAGGCCGAGATCGCCTTCTGGCATGCCGACGGCAGCCAGCTGCCCATGGATCGCTATGTCTTCATGCTCAATGTGGTGGATGACAACTATGGCGGCCTCGAGCACCGCAACAGCACGGCATTGATCTGCGGCCGCCGCGATCTGCCGCGCAAGGGTGAGGCCAAGGCCGGCGAGGGCTATAACACCTTGCTGGGCCTGATCAGCCACGAGTACTTCCACACCTGGAACGTCAAGCGCCTGCGCCCGACCGAACTGGCCCGCTACGACTACGAGCAGGAGAACTACACCGAGCTGCTGTGGTTCTTTGAAGGCTTCACCAGCTACTACGACGATCTGTTCCTGCGCCGCGCCGGACTGCTGGACAACAGCCAGTACCTCAAGCTCGTCACGCGCACCATCAACCAGGTGCTGCAAACGCCGGGCCGCCTGGTGCAGTCCGTGGCCGAGGCCAGCTTCGACGCCTGGGTCAAGTACTACCGCCAGGACGAGAACACCGCCAATCACACGGTCAGCTACTACACCAAGGGCTCGCTGGTCGCTCTGTGCCTCGATCTGGCGCTGCGCGCCAACGGCACCAGCAGCCTGGACGATGTGATGCGCGGCCTGTGGCGCAGCAGTGAAGGCGGCCCCATCAGCGAAGCCGATGTGCTGGCAGTGGTCAGCGAAGTGGGCAACCCTGAGATTGCCGGACAGCTGCAAGCCTGGGTACATTCCACCGAGGACCTGCCGCTGCGCGAGCTGCTGGTCCTGCATGGCATCAAGAGCAAGGCCGAGCCCGCACAGTTGGCGCAGAAACTGGGTCTGCGTGTCCAGGAAAACCACAGCGTGCAGATCAAGACCGTGCTGCGCGGCGGCGCTGCCGAGCAGGCCGGCATGATGGCTGGAGACGAGTGGCTGGCCGTCGAGGCCGATGGTCAGCGCTGGCGCATCAGCAAACTGGACGATGTGCAGCTGTACGCGGCCGGCTCCAATCAGCTCACGGCCTGGGTAGCACGCGACCAGCAGATTCTGCAGCTGACGCTGAACACGGGCAGCCTGCTCGCCAAAGCCGCCAGCGAGGATGCAGATAGCGCCAGCCCCATCAGCAATCTGGGGCTGGAAATCAGCGACAAGGCCGCCGCAGAGCGCTGGCTGACGGGCATTGCGGCCTGAGCCCGGCCCCAAAGTGGCGCTGCAGCGCGACAGCTGGCAGCCAGACTCAGCGGTTATTCTTGGCAGCAGCCATTCATTCTTTAGCAGGAGACAAACTTGGCCTACGAAACCATCGAAGTCCGCGTGGAAGCGGACAAAGTCGGCGTCATCACGCTGAACCGTCCCAAGCAGCTCAATGCCCTGAACGACCAGCTCATGGACGAACTGGGCGATGCGCTCAGGAAGTTCGATGCCGACAAAAGCATTGGCTGCATGATCATCACCGGCAGCGAACGCGCCTTTGCCGCCGGTGCCGACATCGGTGCCATGGCCAAGTACAGCTTTGCCGACGCCTATGGCGGCGACTACATCACGCGCAACTGGGAAACCATTCGCAGCATCCGCAAGCCCGTGATTGCCGCCGTCGGCGGCTTTGCCCTGGGCGGCGGCTGCGAGCTGGCGATGATGTGCGACTTCATCATCGCTGCCGATAACGCCAAGTTCGGCCAGCCCGAGATCAAGCTGGGCGTGATTCCCGGTGCCGGCGGCACGCAGCGCCTGCCCCGCGCCGTGGGCAAATCCAAGGCCATGGACATGGCTTTGACCGCCCGCATGATGGATGCCAGCGAGGCCGAGCGCGCCGGTCTGGTCAGCCGCGTCGTGCCTTTTGACAAGCTCATGGAAGAAGCTCTGGGTGCGGCCATCATCATCAGCGGCTTCTCCCAGCTGGCCGTGATGGCTGCCAAGGAATCCGTGAACCGTGCATTCGAGAGCGGCCTGTCCGATGGTGTGATGTTCGAGCGCCGCCTGTTCCATGCCCTGTTTGCCACCCAGGACCAGAAGGAAGGCATGGACGCGTTTGTGAACAAGCGCCCCGCCCACTTCACCCATCAGTAAGCACCAGATTTTTCGCAAGAAATTTCAGAAAACCACTTGAAGCAGCCATTTTTTGCATATAATCGCTGTCTTCGGTCGTATAGCTCAGTTGGTTAGAGCGCAGCATTCATAATGCTGATGTCGTAGGTTCAAGTCCCACTACGACCACCAAACAGGAAACCGCAGTGCTTGCAAAAGCACTGCGGTTTTTTCTTTATCCCTGAGACCGCTGCAGGCCGCACACAAAAAATCCCAACTTGGCTGCCAAGGCCATTTCTTCCTATACAATTGCGGGCTGTCGGTCGTATAGCTCAGTTGGTTAGAGCGCAGCATTCATAATGCTGATGTCGCAGGTTCGAGTCCCGCTACGACCACCAAATCCAGGCCCCAGTTGCTCACGCAGCTGGGGCTTTTCGCTTTTTACAGAGGCGACATTGCGCCGCACTGCTCTTTCTGCCCCGCAGAAATCAACGCAGTCCGCGCCGCCATGCTCCAGCCGCTCAAACCTCCCCTTCAAGGACTTTTTCGTGCCCGTTGCACCTCAAGGATGCTGCACGCACGCTGCGTGCCCGCGCGCTGGTCTTGCGCCCAGCGAGGGCCTGCTTTTTTCTGCAAAAGCCGGCCTGCAGGCACCCACAGTCCGTCTTCGCTCAAGGACTCTCCCGTGACCATACAAACCACAGGCGCCGTGGCAGGCACAGCCGCGCCCGCCGCTCCAACAGAAGTCAACGGATACAGCTGGAAAGCACTCATGGGTTCGGCCGTCGGCTACGCCATGGACGGCTTTGACCTGCTGATTCTGGGCTTCATGCTCTCGGCCATCTCCAAGGACCTGAACCTCACGCCCGGCCAGGCCGGCTCTCTCGTGACCTGGACCTTGATCGGCGCCGTCTTCGGGGGCATCGTCTTCGGCATGCTCAGCGACAAATACGGCCGCATCCGCGTGCTGACCTGGACGATCGTGCTGTTTGCCGTCTTTACCGGCCTGTGCGCATTTGCACAAGGCTACTGGGACTTGCTGATCTACCGCACCATTGCCGGCATCGGCCTGGGCGGAGAGTTCGGCATCGGCATGGCCCTGGCCGCCGAGGCCTGGCCCGCACGCCATCGCGCACGCGTCTCGTCCTATGTGGCGCTGGGCTGGCAACTCGGCGTGCTGGGCGCAGCCATGCTGACCCCGCTGCTGCTGCCCTCCATCGGCTGGCGCGGCATGTTTCTGGTCGGCGTGATTCCCGCTGTCGTGGCCTGGGTCATCCGCAACAAGCTGCATGAGCCCGAAGTGTTCGTGGCACGCAGCAAGAAGGAGCAGCCCTCGGCCATGCAATGCCTGAAGCTGCTGATGAAGGACAAGGCCACGCGCAAGATCAGCCTGGGCGTGATCGTGCTGACCTCGGTGCAGAACTTCGGCTACTACGGCATCATGATCTGGATGCCCAGCTTTCTGTCCAAGCAGATGGGCTTCAGCCTGACCAAGTCGTCCATGTGGACGGCCGTCACCATCATCGGCATGTCGCTGGGTATCTGGGTCTTCGGCCAGCTGGCCGACCGCATCGGCCGCAAGCCCACTTTCCTGATCTTCCAGCTCGGCTCCGTGATCTCGGTGCTGGCCTATTCCCAGCTCACCGATGCCACGGCCATGCTGTGGGTGGGAGCCATCATGGGTCTGTGCGTCAACGGCATGATGGGCGGCTATGGCGCCGTCATCAGCGAAGCCTATCCCACCGAGGCCCGCGCCACGGCACAGAACGTGCTGTTCAACATCGGCCGCGCCGTCGGCGGCCTGGGCCCGGTCGTCATCGGTGCGCTGGCCATGGCCTACTCTTTCCAGGTGGCGATTGCGCTGCTGGCCGCCATCTATGTGCTGGACATGCTGGCCACGGTCTTTCTGATTCCCGAGCTCAAGGGCAAGGAACTTCATTAAAGATAGCTGCCATCGCAGACCCATCAAGCGCCAGAGCCTTATAGCCTGGCGCTTTTTTATTGCCACTGAGTCATCCCAAGGCAACAAGCCTCCGCTTGGGCGCCCGACGCAGGGGCAGCGGCCACACGAAGCGGGCATGTGTGGGGGCCGAGCACCTTATCTGCGCTGCCCGAACACTTCGCTGACCAGGTCCCGCAGCCACTGGTTCGCGGGCTCCTGCGCAAAGCGCCAGCTCCAGTGCAAAGAGACATTGAAAGCACTCTCTGGCAGATCGGCCTGCAGCACCACATATCCGCCCTGTGCTTCAAAGGTCTCGGCAATCTCGGCGGGCATGATGACGGCCAGATCCGTCTGATGCACGATGGAAGGCACGGCCATGAAGTGGGCCGCCGACAGCCTCACCTGATCCTGCAACTCAAGCTTGCGCAGAATGCGCAGCGTCTCGGAATGCGAGCGCACGGCCACATAGTCGAGCCCGCGCAAATGTTCAGCGCTCAGCCTCTCGGCCTTCAAACCCCTGAGCACCGGATGCGCCTGACGCAGCAACAGGGCGTAGTGGTCGGACAGCAGCACTTTCTGCTGCGTGCCCGTCACACCAGGCAGAAAGCCGATGGCGATATCCAGCGAGCCGCGATCCAGCGCATCGGCAATCTCGCCCATGGGCATGGGCAGGGTTTCGAGCTGCACATTAGGGGCCTTCTCACGCAAGGCCTGCATCAGCGGTGGCAGGAAGCGCGCCTCGCCGATGTCGCTGAGGTGAATGCGAAAGCACTGATTCGCCTGCAAGGGATCAAAACTGTGTGCCTCTGCCAAGGCCACCTCCAGCGTTGCCAGCGCAGTTCTTACCGCCTGGGCCAGCCGCTCGGCACGCGGCGTGGGGCGTACGCCCCCATGCATGCGTTCGAACAGCGGATCGCCCAGCAAATGGCGCAGCCGCGTCACCGCCTGACTGGCTGCGGGCTGGGAAAGACCCAGCTCCTGCGAAGCGCGGCTGACGCTGCCATGGCGGAACACCGCATCGAAAACACGCAAGAGATTGAGATCCAGACCTGATATATCCATTAAACGAATATCTCTTAGATGATTTATTCAATTGCTGGAAATTATCTCCAAAGGCAGGATTGATGCCAACAGTGCCAAGGCCCAGTGCCTGCCCGATCCAAGGAGAATTTTTTGCCCGCCAACACCGCCCCCAATGCCCAGGCCGCCGAGGTCTTCACCGTACGCCACGCCGTCATCAACATGCTGCGCGAGCTGGGCATGACGCGCATCTTCGGCAACCCGGGCTCTACCGAACTGCCCTTGTTTCGCGACTATCCCGAAGACTTCTCATACATCCTCGGCCTGCAGGAAACCGTGGTCGTGGGCATGGCAGACGGCTATGCCCAGGCCACGCGCAATGCCAGCTTCGTGAACCTGCATTCGGCCGCCGGCGTGGGCCACGCCATGGCCAATATCTTCACGGCCTTCAAGAACCGCACGCCCATGGTCATCACGGCCGGCCAGCAGACGCGCTCGCTGCTGCAGTTCGACCCCTTCCTGCATTCCAACCAGGCCGCCGAGCTGCCCAAGCCCTATGTGAAGTGGAGCTGCGAGCCCGCGCGCGCCGAGGACGTGCCCCAGGCCCTGGCGCGCGCCTACTACATCGCCATGCAGGAGCCGCGAGGCCCGGTCTTCGTCTCCATTCCCGCCGATGACTGGGATGTGCCCTGCGAACCCATCACGCTGCGCAAAGTCGGCTTCGAGACCCGGCCCGACCCACGTCTGCTGGACAGCATAGGCCAGGCGCTGGAGGATGCGCGCGCACCGGCCTTCGTGGTCGGAGCGGCCGTGGACCGCAGCCAGGCCTTCGAGGCCGTCCAGGCCCTGGCCGAGCGCCACCAGGCGCGCGTCTATGTGGCGCCCATGAGCGGGCGCTGCGGCTTCCCCGAGGACCATGCGCTGTTCGGCGGTTTCCTACCCGCCATGCGCGAGCGCATCGTGGACAGGCTTTCGGGCCATGACGTGGTCTTCGTCATCGGCGCACCTGCCTTCACCTACCACGTCGAAGGCCACGGCCCCTTCATCGCCGAAGGCACGCAACTCTTCCAGCTCATCGAGGACCCCGCCATCGCCGCCTGGGCACCCGTTGGCGACGCGGCCGTGGGCAATATCCGCATGGGCGTGCAGGAGCTGCTGGCCCGCCCCCTGACGCATCCGCGCCCCGCGCTCCAGCCACGGCCCGCCATACCGGCGCCGGCGGCACCCGAGCCAGGCGAGCTGATGAGCGATGCCTTCCTCATGCACACACTGGCCCAGGTGCGATCACGCGACAGCATCATCGTCGAGGAGGCGCCTGGCTCGCGCTCCATCATCCAGGCCCATCTGCCCATCTACGCTGCCGAGACCTTCTTCACCATGTGCAGCGGCGGGCTGGGCCACAGCCTGCCTGCTTCCGTAGGCATCGCGCTGGCCAAGCCCGACAAGAAAGTCATAGGCGTCATCGGCGACGGCTCGGCCATGTACGCCATCCAGGCCCTGTGGAGCGCAGCCCATCTGAAGCTGCCGGTCACCTACATCATTGTCAAGAACCGCCGCTACGCTGCCCTGCAGGATTTCTCCAGGGTGTTCGGCTACCGCGAGGGCGAGAAGGTCGAGGGAACGGACCTGCCCGACATCGACTTCGTGGCCCTGGCCAAGGGCCAGGGCTGCGACGGCGTGCGCGTCACCGAAGCCGCCCAGCTGCCCCAGGTTCTGCGGGACGCCCTGCGCAGCCCGCGTGCCACGCTGGTCGAGGTCGAGGTCGCCTGACCCGGCCCCGAGCCCTCGGAGACAAGACATGCACAACACACAAGAGTCGCAAGCGGCCACCGTCGGCATCCTGGGAGCGGGGGCCATGGGCACCCTGTTCGGCACCCGGCTGGCCCGGGCCGGCATCCCCGTCACGCTGGTGGATGTCAACGCGCAGCTGCTCCAGGCCATACGCGAGCACGGCGTGCACTGCGAGACCGACCAGGGTCCGCTGCACGCCGGCGTTCAGGCCCTGCTGGCCCATGAGCTGACGCAACCGCCCGCGCGCTGGCTGATCTTCACCAAGGCCGCCCACACCCAGGCCGCGCTGCAAAGCATTGCCCACCTGATAGGGCCCGGGACCCTGCTGCTCAGCCTGCAAAACGGCATAGGACATATCGAGACCCTGCACGGATTTGCCGATGCCCAGCAGATCGCCGTGGGTGTGACGACATGGCCGGCCCGGTTGCTGGCTCCCGGAAAAGTGAGTTCGCTGGGCAGCGGCAAGATCCGCTTCATGCCGCGCACCGGGCAGGTGGACGCCGGCTTCCAGGACTTCTGCGACGACCTCAACCGCGCCGGACTGCATTGCGAGATCGATCCCGAGGTCGAGACCGCCATCTGGGAGAAGCTGGCCTTCAATGCAGCCTTCAACGGCCTGTGCGGCATCACTCGCCAGAGCGTTGACGGACTGGCCAGCCCCCTTGGCCGCAGCCTGATCCGCGAAGTCCTGGACGAGGTCGTTGCCGTAGCTGCGGCCAACGGCATCGCCGTGGACGCCCTGCGCATCCGGGCCACGGTGGAGGACGCCCTGAACCATCATGTGGGACACCAGCCATCGCTGCTGCAGGACCTGCTGGCGGGGCGCCCCACCGAGACCGACTCCATCCACGGCGCGGTGGTGCGCGCGGGCGAGCGGCATGGCATTGCCACGCCCATGACACGCACCCTGCACCAGCTCATCAGCATGGCACAGCAGCGCACGCCATAGACCCCGGACTCGGCGAAGACGCATCGAAGGCTCGGGAAAGACAGCCAACAAAGAGAAAGACAGCAGGGACCGAGCCCACAGATTCAATAACAAGGAGACAACATGCGCAGAACCTTTCTCAAAGCCGGCGCTGCTTGCGGTGTGCAGCTCGTGCTGGGTGCGGCCCACGCCCAGCAGGCGTCCGCCAGGCCCGTGGAATGGGTGGTCGGCTTTGCCGCAGGCGGCGGCTCGGATGCCGTGGCTCGCGGCGTAGCCGAGGCCTGGGCCAAGCCCATCCATCGCAACATCGTGGTGATCAACAAGCCGGGCGCCGGCACTAACATCGCCGCAGAATATGCGGCGCGCTCGCGCGACTATGGCAACCTGGTCTTCACCGCCGACTTCGCCACCCTGGCCGCCAACCCGCATCTGTTCCCCAAGCTGGCCTACAACGCCGAACAGGACTTCGTCCCCATCAGCCTGCTGGCGCGCTTTCCGCTGCTGCTGGTCGTCAACAACGAATTGCCGGTGCGCAGCTTCCAGGAGTTCTCGGCCTGGGCCAAGGCCAACCCCGACAAGCTCAGCTATGGATCTCCCGGGCTGGGCACCCCGCATCACCTGGCCACCGAACTGCTGGCCCAGAAGATGGGCGTGAAGATGACCCACGCGCCCTATCGCGGCGCCGGCCCGGGCATGCTGGATGTGATCGGAGGCCAGATTCCCTTCATGCTGGTGGACAGCGCCGCAGGCCTGCCCCACATCAACACGGGCAAGGTCCGCGCCATCGGCGTGGCCAGCGCGCAGCGGCTCAAGAGCCTGCCCCGCACGCCCACGCTCATCGAGCAGGGCGTGGCCGGCTTCGAGGCCTTCGCCTGGCAGGGCCTGGTCGCCCCCAAGGGCACGGATGACGCCACCATCCAGATGTGGTCCAGGACGCTGCAGGAAGCCCTGAAGACGCCGGCCGTGCAGGCCCGCTTCGAAGCTCTGGCCCTGGAGCCCCTGCCCAGCACTCCCGAGCAGATGCGCGAGTTCTGGCTCTCCGAGAAGAAGCGCTGGGGAGAGGTCATCAAGACCGCAGGCATCAAGCTGGACTGATCGATATCAATGACAAGCAGGAAAACGCATATGGAGACTCCCATCACTCAACGCCCCTTTGCGCACAGGAAGCTGCGTGCCCTGATCACCAAGGGCTGGGCCAGCCTGGGCATGGCGCTTTGTCTGGCACCGGCCGCCCAGGCGCAGACATGGCCGGATCGCCCCATCCGCCTGATCGTGAACTTCGCCCCTGGCGGCGCCGCCGATGTGATGGGACGCGCGATCTCGCCCACCATGAGCCAGGCGCTGGGCCAGTCCGTGGTGGTGGACAACAAGCCCGGAGCCAACGGCAATATCGGTATCAGCGAAACCGTGCGCTCTGCCAAGGACGGCTATACGCTGCTGCTGAGCAGCGGCGGCGGCATCAGCATCAATCCGCTGATCTACAGCAAGCTGCCGTTCAACCCTGAAAAGGACCTGATCCCCGTGGCGGCCGTGGCACGCGTGCATGTGTTTCTGGAAACCAACCCCAGCCTTCCTGTGAGCAATGTGCAGGACTTCATCAAGCACCTGCAGGCCAATCCGGGCAAGCTGTCCTACGGCTCGCCAGGCCCGGGCAGCTCGCCTCATCTGGCCGGTGAAATGTTCAAGCGCGCGGCCAAGGTCGATGCCAGCCATATTCCCTACAAGGGTGCCGGCCCTGCCTTGACCGATGTGCTCAGCGGTCAGCTGCAATACTGGTTCGATCCGGGCCCGGGACTCAAGCAGGTCGAGGCCGGCAAGCTCAAGCTGCTGGCCATAGGCAGCCCGCACCGCTCGCCTCTGTACCCCAAGGTACCCACGCTGGCCGAAAGCGGCCTGCCGGGCTTCGATGCCGACACACTGTTCGGCATCTACGCGCCGGCCGGCACGCCCGCACCCGTGGTGGATGCCGTGCGCGCCAGCGTGATCAAGGCACTGGAGCAAAAGAGCGTGGTCGATGTGATCCAGGGTCTGGGCGCCACGCCCGAGCCGCGCATGAGTCGCCAGGACTTCGTGGACCACCATGCCAAGGAGCGCGCCCGCTTTGCACCGCTGATCAAGGAAATCGGCTTGAAAGTGGACTAAGAAATTTCAGTTCAACGTGGGAGTCCGGTTACCCGAAAACTCCCTTTTGACCGCCCGTCTGAAAGGACCGGCGGTCTTTTTTTGGTTTGCGCAAACAAGAATGCTCAACAGACATACCTGCCGACAAAGCACCAAGCCAGATCCAAACTTGCGCAAGTCGTATTTCAGTGGGAGGCCACCGCCACTACTACCGCAGACTCGGCCACCTCCAGCCAGACATTGTCATTGGCCACCAGCCCGCTCATGGCCGGCGCAAAGCCCACGATCTGAGCACCCCAGCTCAAACGACAGATGGCTTCGTCGGAAGCCAGGCTCTCTTCCGTCACCGTGGCCGCTCCATAGGTCGCGCGCTGCACCACGGCAGGCCAGATATTGATGGGCTGCGTGGACCCTACAGGCCGCTCCTGCCCCAGCCAGACCTTGACGGCCGTGGCCTTGCACAGTGCCAGCACCTGCACGCCGGGTGCCAAACCCAGCAGCTCATAGCTTTCGGGCGTGATACGCGCGGCAATCGTCCAGTCCGAGCCTGCATCGCTTGCGGCACGCAGCCAGACACGGATCTGCCCGCCTATGGACTCGACCTTGAGCACGCTGCAAGGCCACTGATTGCGCATGCTGGTCATCAGGCCCAGATTGGGCTGCCCGCCACCGGGCGTGCCGGCCTGCATGCGCTGCAGCAACTCGCTGCGCAAGCGCATCATGGCCTCGGCAGCATGCAGCAATTCTTCGCCCGCCGGCGTGATCTGTGCACCGCCGCCCCCGGCGCCGCCCACGCTGCGCTCGACCAGCGGCACGCCGGCCAGATTGGTCAGGGTATCGATGGCCTGCCAGGCCGCCTTGTAGCTCACGCCCACATCGCGCGCGGCCTGGGAGATGGAGCCGCTTTGCGCAATCCCGCGCAGGATGGCAATGCGACGGTCGGCCATGTCATAGCCCAGCGCCTGGGAAACCGAGTCGGACGACAGTGCGCCACCCGGCGCCACCTCGTCGCCGGCCATATCCAATTGTTCTTGTTCGAAATTTTCTGTGTCTGACATAGACCGCCATCATGCCCTGACAGTCAATTTCCTCGCTCGACCTCAGTTGTTCATTCACGTTACACTCGCTATTCCATTAATGAATAGCGAAATTTCAATGACTCAGATCACTGCCCGCTCCACCGGTTTTTCCTTTCAACTGGCTCGCTCTGCGGCCGTGATCGGCACAGTCGTGCTGGGCCTGTGGTCTACGCAGGCGCAGGCCGCTGAAGTGGCGGTCGCCGTGGCAGCCAACTTCACCGCGCCCATGAAGAAGATTGCGGCCGAGTTCGAGAAGGATACAGGCCACAAGGCCGAGCTGTCGTTTGGCGCCACCGGCAAGTTCTACGCCCAGATCAACAACGGCGCGCCCTTCGGCATTCTGCTGGCCGCCGACGACACCACACCCGAGAAGCTGGCCAAGGAAGGCAAGGGCGTGACCGATTCGCGCTTTACCTACGCCATCGGTACGCTGGTGCTGTGGAGCCCCAAGGCCGGCTATGTGGACGACAAGGGCGATGTGCTCAAGAGCGGCGACTACAAGCACATCGCGATTGCCAATCCCAAGCTGGCCCCTTACGGAACAGCTGCCATGGAAGTGCTGAACAAGCTCGGCCTAAGCGCACAGGTGCAGCCCAAGGTGGTGATGGGCGAGAACATCGCCCAGACCTACCAGTTCGCTGCCACCGGCAATGCGCAGCTGGGTTTTGTGGCGCTGTCCCAGGTCATGGAGAACGGCAAGATCCGCGAGGGTTCGGCCTGGCAGGTGCCCGGCAACATGCATGAACCCATTCGCCAGGACGCCATTGTGCTCAACAGCGCCAAGGACAACGAAGCCGCTGCGGCTCTGATGAAGTACCTGCGCAGCCCCAAGGCACATGACATCATCCGCTCCTATGGCTACAGCTTCTGACGCTTGACCGGCAAATCCTGGAGCTCAAACCAATCCGCTCTACCCTTGGCGCTGCTCGGCTAAGCTGGGCGCTCCAAGGGTCTTTTTTTTCGACTTGCGCAAATTCGGATCAGACATGGTGCTTTGCCGATAGAAATGTCCGTTGTGCATGCTTGTTTGCGCAAGTCCTGTTTTTGATTCCATGCAACTGAATGCCGAAGACTACGCAGCCATCTGGCTCACGCTCAAGCTCGCGGGCGTGACTACCGTGCTGCTCATGCTGTTGTGCACGCCGCTGGCCTGGTGGCTGGCCCATACCCGTTCGCGCTGGCGCGGCCCGATCGGTGCCGTGGTGGCGCTGCCGCTGGTACTGCCGCCCACCGTCATCGGCTTTTATCTGCTGGTCACCATGGGGCCCAACGGCCCCATAGGCAAGCTCACGCAGGCCATGGGCCTGGGCAATCTACCGTTCACCTTTGCCGGCCTCGTGGTCGGCTCGCTGATCTACTCCATGCCATTCACCGTGCAGCCGCTGCAGCGTGCCTTCGAGGCATTGGGCCCGCGCCCCATGGAGGCTGCCGCCAGCCTGGGCGCCAGTCCGCTGGACCGTTTTCTGACCGTGGCCCTGCCGCTGGCGCGTCCCGGATTCATCACCGCCGCCGTGCTGACCTTTGCCCACACCGTGGGCGAATTCGGCGTGGTGCTGATGCTGGGCGGCAACATCCCCGGCGTCACGCGCGTGGTCTCGGTACAGATTTACGACCATGTGGAAGCCATGGAGTACGGCCACGCCCATATGCTGGCGGCCGGCATGGTGGTGTTCTCCTTCATCGTGCTGCTGGCTTTGAACTGGCTGCAACCCAAAGCGGAGCGCCGCGCATGACAGCCACCAATTTCATCACCGCACAGCTCAGGCTGAGCCGGCCTGACTTTGAACTCGATGTGGATCTGCAACTGCCCGGCCAGGGGGTCACGGCCCTGTTCGGGCCTTCGGGCTGCGGCAAGACCAGCTGTCTGCGCAGCCTCGCCGGGCTGGAGCGGGCGCAAGGTCGCGTCACCGTCAACCAGACTGTATGGCAGGACGATACCAGCCGACAATGGCTGCCCACGCACCAGCGCGCACTCGGTTATGTGTTTCAGGAGGCCAGCCTGTTTCCTCATCTGTCGGTGCAGCGCAATATCGACTACGGTCTCAAGCGCACGCCGCAGGAACGCCGCAAGGTCTCCAAGGAGCGGGCCGTGGAACTGCTGGGCATCAGCCATCTGATGGATCGCATGCCCGCCACGCTTTCGGGCGGCGAACGCCAGCGCGTGGCGATTGCAAGAGCGCTGGCCACCAGCCCCGAAGTGCTGCTCATGGACGAGCCCCTGGCCGCGCTCGACGCCCAGCGCAAGGCCGAGGTTCTGCCCTATCTGGAGCAGTTGCAGCGGCATCTGCGGATTCCCGTGATCTATGTGAGCCACTCCATGGACGAGGTTGCGCGCCTGGCCCAGCATATGGTGCTGCTCGGCGCGGGCAAGGTGCTGGCGCAGGGCTCCGTCACCGAACTGCTCTCCAGCCTCGATCTGCCGCTGGCCCATGGCGACGTGGCCTCCAGCGTGGTCCATGCCACGGTGCAGGCCCATGACGCTGCCGACCATCTGAGCACGCTGATCTTCGACGGCGGACAACTGCAGCTCGTCATGGCCAGACCGCGCGAGCCGGGCAGCACGGTGCCGCTGCGCGTGCAGGCACGCGATGTCAGCCTGAGTCTGCTCAGGCCCGAGGGCAGCAGCATTCTCAACATCCTTCCGGTGCAGGTGCTGGGCCTGCGCGAGGACGGGCCGGGGCAGGTCATGGTTTCGCTGCAGGCGGGCGGCACCCGACTGCTGGCCAGAATCACCCGGCACTCGGCCAAGGCCTTGCAACTGCAGGCCGGCATGCCGGTGTATGCACAGATCAAGGGGATGGCACTGCTGGACTGAGCGCAGCGCATCCGCCCCTTGCCGGCAAGGGATGCGCCTGCTGACTATCATCAGCCCATGACCGAGTCCGCCTGCCCCATCCCTGCCCAGCCGATAGCACCGCTGCACACCCATGCCGTGAGCTTCTTCAACGCCGGGCAGCAGGAGCGGCAGGAGCGCGTGCTGGCGGCCGAGGTGCCGATCGCGCTGGTCTTCAACGGCATCTCGCATGCGGTGATGATGGGCTCGCCCACCGATGTGGAGGACTTTGCGCTGGGCTTTGCGCTGACCGAGGGCATCATCGACAGCGCCACTGACTGCTACGGCATCGAAGCCCGCCCCGTGTCTGCCGCCGCGGCCGGCCTGCCCGAAGGCATGGACGGCATGGAAGTGCAGCTCGACATCGCCTCGCGCTGCTTTGCGCGGCTCAAGGACAAACGCCGCAGCATGACGGGCCGCACGGGTTGCGGTGTCTGCGGAGTCGAGAGCTTTGCGGCGCTGGACCTGTCGTTTGATGCCCTGCCGCCCCGGGACTGGCTGGAGCGGGTCGACGCAGCCACCGTGCTCAAGGCGATTGACGCCCTGCCGCCACACCAGATTCTCAATGCCGAGGCCGGCGCCATCCATGCCGCCGGCTGGGCCACGCTGGCGGGCGACATCACCGACGTGCTCGAAGACGTGGGCCGCCACAATGCGCTGGACAAGCTGGTCGGCCGGCTGGCGCGCACGGGCCGCCTCGGCGAACCCGGCTTTGTGCTGCTGTCCAGCCGCGGCAGCCATGAACTGGTGCGCAAATGCGCCAAGGTCGGCATCGCGGCGCTGGCCACGATTTCCGCGCCCACCGTCATGGGCGTGCGCATGGCGGAGCTGACGGGCCTGCGCTTCTGGGGGCTGTGCCGTCCGCCCAAGGCCGTGCTCTATGCCGCGGGCGGCAAAGCCTGAGCAAGCCCTGCTGCCAAGCGCCAGCCTCTAGAATCACGGCATTGCGGCCATGACTCCAGCTCTGACCGCCCCACGATCAGCCCCTGGATATACACCATGAACCGCTGCACCACCACCCGCTTCAGCCGCCGCCTTTGGGGCTGCGCCTTGCTGGCTGCTGCCGCCAGCGCCAGCCTGCAGGCCCTGGCCCAGGGCCTGCCCTCGGACGACACGCGCAACTTTCCGCCCACGGCGCAGTTCGGCGAACTGACGGTCACCAACTTCCCCGAAGTGGCCATCAACGGCACGACCATTCGCACCACGCCAGGCTTTCGCCTGTTCAGCCGCGAACGCAGCCTGGTCTTTGCCAGCAACTATGCAGGCCAGAAGCTGCTGGTGGGCTATGTGATCGAGCCGCAGACCCAGGGCCTGCACACGGCCTGGATTCTGACCTCGGCCGAAATCGAGAAATACAAGCCGATCCAGCCGCGCACCCTGCTGCAGCGCGTGTTCGGCAGCTGAGTCCGGCCCGCGCCGGCCGCTATTGATTGACGAGCTGCTTGCGCTTTTTCAGCAAGCTTTTCGAACTGTTTCCATATCCAAATCGAGTGATGGCAGGCGCCAGCCGCTATCACTTTGTGCTTGCAGACACTGCAGGCCCACCTGACAAGAGCGCCCCATGAGCAAGAAAGTCTTTATCAAAACCTTTGGCTGCCAGATGAACGAGTACGACTCGGACAAGATGGCCGATGTGCTGGGCGCGGCCCAGGGTTACGAGCCCACGCAGAACGTGGACGAGGCCGATCTGATCCTGTTCAACACCTGCTCGGTGCGCGAGAAGGCCCAGGAAAAAGTGTTCAGCGATCTGGGCCGCATCCGCCATCTCAAGGAAAAAGGCGTGCTGATCGGCGTGGGCGGCTGCGTGGCCAGCCAGGAGGGTGCAGAGATCATCAAGCGCGCTCCGTTTGTCGATGTGGTCTTCGGTCCCCAGACCCTGCACCGCCTGCCCGAGCTGCTCAATCAACGTGCGGCCAAGGCCAAGCCCCAGGTCGATATCTCCTTCCCCGAAATCGAGAAGTTCGACCACCTGCCGCCGGCGCGCGTGGAAGGCGCTTCGGCCTTTGTCTCCATCATGGAAGGCTGCTCCAAATATTGCAGCTACTGCGTCGTGCCCTACACACGCGGCGAGGAAGTCAGCCGCCCGTTCGAGGACGTGCTGGTGGAAGTCGCGGGCCTGGCCGAGCAAGGCGTCAAGGAAATCACGCTGCTGGGCCAGAACGTCAACGCCTACCTGGGCAAGATGGGCGACAGCAGCGAGATGGCCGACTTCGCGCTGCTGCTGGAGTATGTGGCCGAGATTCCCGGCATCGAGCGCATCCGCTACACCACCAGCCATCCCAACGAGTTCACGCCGCGCCTGATCGAGGCCTACGCCAAGATTCCGCAACTGGTCAGCCATCTGCATCTGCCCGTGCAGCATGGCAGCGACAAGATTCTCATGGCCATGAAGCGCGGCTACACGGCCATGGAATACAAGAGCACCATCCGCAAGCTGCGTGCCATCCGCCCCGATCTGGCCATGAGCAGCGACTTCATCGTGGGCTTCCCCGGCGAGACCGAGGAAGACTTCCAGAAGATGATGAAGCTCATCCACGATGTGCGCTTCGACAACTCCTTCAGCTTCATCTTCAGCCCCCGCCCCGGCACGCCTGCAGCCAATCTGCACGACGACACGCCGCACGAAGTCAAGCTGCGCCGCCTGCAGGAGTTGCAGGCCGTGATCAACACCAACATCAAGGAGATCAGCGAAGAGCGTGTCGGCACGGTGCAACGCCTGCTGGTCGAAGGCGTGAGCAAGCGCGACGGCAGCGAGCTGATGGGCCGCACCTATTGCAACCGCGTGGTCAACTTCCCCGGCAACGAGCGTTTGATCGGACAGATGGTGGATGTGAAGATTACCGAAGCCAAGGCCTACACCTTGCGCGGCGAAGTCCTGGTCAAGGATTGACAGCCCGACAGTCCCCAGCCTCATCCACAAAAAGCCTGCCTGCAATTCCAAGGCAGGCTTTTTTCATGACTGGTTATAAATTCTGTAACAAATGGTGATGCCTTGCCGGATGGCACACACCTCTTCAATCCGCAGCTAGGATGATGACCTATTGGGGCCAAGCTGCCTCGGATTGAACTCTGGACACCATGAACCAAACTGCCGCACTGCAGGGCGATGCCATCTACGCCCTGCTGGACCAAGCCCATGAGCTACTGAACGACTACAACGACGACAAGCCCGGCAGCATCAGCCGTCAGGACCGCATCGCTGCTGCGGTGGAGTTGATGGGGCAGCAGAACTTTGCCCCAGCCACCGTGCAGGAGCTCGAGCGCGTTCACGACTTCTGGCTCTACCTCGATCAGCCCGAAGCGGCCAACAAGCTGCTGCAGCAGCATCGCGACACCGCCCTGGCCGCTGCCGACGAACTGAGCCCCGCAGAGGCCGCGCTGCGCCTGAGCCTCAGCGACATCCAGAGCCGCATGGGTTTTGACCAGCCCTCCGCACAAGCCCTGCTGAGTGCCGCAGCACAGGCCATTGCCCGGTTGCCCGAGGATGTGGACAGCGACAACTACTGGCATGGCTGGCACTGGATGGCCTCGCAGCTCCAGGCCTGGGAAGCTGCGGCCACGGGCCTTGAGCTGCAACGCGCCCAGGAGCGTCGCAACCCCGACCTGGCCGAAGATGCGGCCTACCTCGATGCCATCCTCTGCGTTCGCAAGGCGGAAATGGCCCAAAAAAGCGGCCACGCCAGCGAGTCAGCCAGCCTCGTGCAAAACGCCATCAATATATTGCGTGATGCCGCGCCCGATCAGCAGGTGGACTTTGACCGCTGGATGACGCTGGCCGACCATGTGCTGCCGCTGGCCCCGCAAAGCCTGCCCGCCCTGCTCATGGCCTGCGAGCAGCAACTGGCCGCTCTGGAGAATCCCCCGCCCTCGCAAGCCGTCAAGGCGCATCGCCAGGTCAAGATCGTGCGGCTGCAAGCCCAGGCCTGTGCGCAGGCCGGTCAGCTGGAGGCAGCTCTGCAACTGGCGCCTCAGGGACACTTTGGCCTGACGGATGACTCGGGCGATCCCTTCAGCGCTTCCCAACTGGGTTGGCTGGTGCAGGCCGGTCGCTTGAAGGAGGCCGCCGATCTGGCGCTGGAGAGCGTGCTCCACGCCCGCCCCGTCTCGGCCGTGGCCGCTTTTCAACTGGCCAAGGAACAGTTCAGCAACGACCCGGCCAACGCCATCACCTGGGCACTGGTTCTCGCCATTGGCCAGACTGACGAAGACATGCGCCAGCTGCTCGCGCAAGAAGAGATGCCGCTGCATCCGGCGGATTTCTATCTGAACATGGTGCGCGCAGCCCAGCCGGCCCATCCGGTACTGGCTCTGCTCGACGGCCTGCGTCTGGCACGCAAGCGCCAGATGGAGCAGGCTCTGCCGCTGCTGGAAATCGGCGTGGGCCAGCACCCCGAGATGGCCGACAGCGACAAGCTGCCCGCGCTCTGGGCTGCCCGCTTTGCCGCGCTGCCGCTGGAAGAAGCGCTGGCTCGGCCTTTTCCCCAGGGCCATGGCGCGCACTGGTGCTACGCCGCCGGCGTGGTTCTTGACGATGCAGACGATCTGGCACCGCTGATGGGCGGCAAGAAGAAAGTGCCTGCGCAGGAGGTGCGCGAGCCTCTGGTCGTGCGCTACTACGAGGAGGGTCTCGCCCGCTTCGAGCATTTCTGGGCGACTGGCCAGGGCCGCTTCAAGGATGGCGACCTGCATGTGTACTCCATGCTCTGCAACAACCTGGCCATCAAGTACCGCTTCATGGACCGCTACGACGAGGCTGCCGAGCTGCACCACAAGGGCCTGGGCAGCAGCCCGTTTGCCGAACATCACAACGGCCTGCTGTGGTGCGCCGTGGGCAAGGATGACGACGCGCAGACCGTGGTCGAGGCCGAGCGCCTGTGGCATTTCGCCCAGGAGCATGGCTACAGCCGCCACGAACCCACACGTTACTTCTCCACCGTCGCCCTGTCGCTCTACAAGCTCAACCGCGATGACGAGATCAGCATCTGGATGGAGCGTCTGGACCAATGGTTCCACGACCTGGATGAAGACGAGCAGCGCGACGTGCGCCGCAACTACCTGGCGTCCCTGATGTCCATGCTGGACTTTTTCTCCAGCACACGCCCCGAGCTGGTGCTGCCGCGTCTGCGCGCGCATCAGCAAGAAGTCATTGCGCTGCAGGACTGCTATCCGCTGCGCCGCCTGGCCTGTGCGCTGGAAGCCTACCCCGAGCTGCTGGAAGAATCCGTGGCACTGCACAAGCAGGCCAACAGCTATCTGGACAAGGACGACGACGAGGACGAGCGGCGCATGTCGCAGTCCGGCATCGAGCGTGCCGAGCGCAAGCTGGCCGAACGCGACGCCCAGGCCGGTGCTGCGGCATCGGGTCGCAAACCATGGTGGAAATTCTGGTGAATCAGGTCGTCGAAAAAGCCGCTGCCGCCAGTGCCTACAAGGCGCGCGATGTCGTCAACGCCCCGGCCATCAAGCAGCGCATCAAGGAGCGCAGCGCAGAGCGCGGCGACGCAGCCGATGTCGCTGCCTGGCTGGGCAACCACTTCTACCGCCATGTGGTGGGCAATCTGCAGGCCGACGAGCCTGCCGTGCTGCGCATTGCCGACGTCCGGCAGCTACAGGAGCTGGCCGGCCGCCAGCAGCCGCCGGCCTGGGCGCTGGAGCGGCTGGAGCGCAGGCAGGCCGGCTTCGAGCTGCCCGAGCTCTGGTGGGTGCAGCCCGACAGCGCGGCCCTGCTGGCACTGGAGACACGGCTGGTGGAATTTCTCTCCACCCGCAAGGGCACCTCTCTCGAAGGCAAGCTGCAGCGCGTGAACTGCCCACAGGCGCTGGCGCGCTGGACGCTGGAGCATCTGGCTTTCGAGAAAAAACAGAACAGCGGCCGGGTTGAACACAGCCAGAGCGCCGTGCACGGGTTGCTGCGTGGCCAGCACGGTACCTTTGTGGAGTTTGACGGCACAAGTGCGCAGATGCGCCAGGAAATGGCCTATGAAAGCCAGATGATGGGCCACTGCGTGGGCCAGTTTGCCAACCGCAAGTCCTTCAGCGGCGGCTATGGAGAACATTACGCCGAGGGTCTCGAGTCGGGGCGCATGCGGCTGTTCAGCTACCGCACGGGCACGGCCCAGCCCCGCATCACCGTCAATGCCTATGTGCAAAAGGACGGCAAGCTTCAGATCGAGCAGATCAAGGGCAAGCAGAACCGACCGCCGATTGCACGCTATATGCCCGATGTGGTGACCCTGCTCAATCATCTGCCGCTCAATGACGAGGTGCCCGAGGACGCGCTGTCCATGGGCATTGTGCGCCGCCCGCCCGAGCTGCTGAAGTCCCATCCGGGGCTGGCGCCCTGGTGCTCGGTGCAGGAGCTGCAGACCGACGACGAGCAACTGTGGCTGATGCAGCAGCACCCCGCCCTGCTGCCCCGGCTCAATCTGCAGTCACCACTGATGCAGTGGATGGTGGCGGCACGCAAGGACTCGCTGGACAGCGAAGTCATTGAACGCATGCCCAAATCCGCCGCACTGAAACAGAGCTTGCTGATGGCCAGAAAGCGTCCCGGTCGCCCAGGAGTTCGCACATGAGCGGATGGACGATCTTTCTACTCATCGTGGCCCTGGTCTACTGGGTGCTGCGCGGCGGCTTCAAGCGCCTCAAGGAGGCCAGGCAACGCGGCGACATCATCAGCTACCAGGCGGGCAGCCAGGAGCGCAACTGGGCCCTGGCCCTGGCCCACCCCATGGCCTACCACGCCATGCAAGGCGGCTTTGCCAGCGATCTGCATGGCGCTGACGATGCGCTGGCCAGGCAGCTGCGCCCCATGATCCTGCACCATCTTGGCCTGCGCACCGACCTCAGCGACGAACAGGTGCGCCAGCAACTGCCCGACGCACTGCGCCAGCGCTGGTTCATGCTGGATCTGCAGCGCCTGCAGCGCAGCGACGACGTGCGCGCCGCAATGGCGTTTGCCTGCGCGCGCGTGACCTTTTTTGTGCGCAGCGCCAGGCTGCTGGAATGGACGGACGAAGCCCTGCATTGGGATATCCTTCAGCTCAACGCCCAGCGCGCCCAGCAATGCTTCGACAGCTGGCTTGCTTTCGGTCAGGCCTATGCACAGGGCCGCGCTCAATGGCTGGCACAAGGCCGCAGCGATGTGCTGGGCAAGGCCTTCACGTCCGAAGAAGTGGCGCAATGGGTGACGCAGGAGCAGCACCCCTGGCATGCGATGAGCTGGAATCTGCCGCTGACCGGCGATGAGGCAAAGCCCGCCTCCGAGCCTGCGGCATAAGTGCGGGACACCCGCAAAAACCGAGGGACTGCCAAGCAGTCCCTTTTTACATCCGCGGCGCGGGCATTCAGGCAAAGATGCTTCGGGCTTCCGTGAATCGCTTGGCGAAGTACACATTGTCCATGCGTACCCGCTGCACCGTTCCGCCGCTGGACGGCGCGTGCACGAACTGTCCGTTGCCCACAAAAATTCCCATATGGGAATAGCGCCCGCCCAGAGTGTTGAAGAACACGAAGTCGCCGCGCATCAGATCGCGTCCGTCCACCGGGTTGCTGGCCTGCGCCCATTGCGATGTGGTGCGGGGCAGGCGCATTTCCGTGATGCCCCCCACGGCCCACTGAATCAGGCCGCTGCAGTCAAAACCGCCTTCAGGCGAGTTGCCGCCATAGGTGTAAGGCGTGTTGACCACCAGCATGGTTCGCGCCAGCAGCGACTCGCGCAGCTCTGCATCCAGACTCAGGGCATTGGCCGGGCGCACGGAAGATCCGCCTTGCGCAGCAGGCCGGGGCTTGTCTTTGGTGGTGGAACACCCGGCCAGCACCGCAAGCAGCGAGCCCGCCAGCATCAGCGCGCCGCGGCGCTCCAGACATTGAGGCAGAGGTTGCCGCTGACCCGCCTCCACGAAAGTCCTGTCTTGTAGCTTCATGGAAAGGCATGTTCTCAGAAAGCCGCCCATACAGCCACCTTCTACCCACAATTACTGCGCTTCTTTACAAAAAAGTGAGCTGCTCTCGCTCGTCATTCCTTTGATTCAGATGCATTTCTCATCCAAACCTATGAACAACAAGCGCAAGCAGCTCACTTTATATAGATCGCTGATCTCAAACCAAGCACACCCCAACTCAGGGACAGCGAGCAAGCGCCTATGCCGGCCGCGCCGCCGCGCAGCGAGGCTGTCGTCCCCCTTGGGGGCGCCCGGCCAGGGGAAGCCGCGCAGCGGCTCAGGGGGATCAAATATCAGAACGGCAGCTTGGGCATGCCGCCCCCGCCCATCATGCCCTTCATGGCCTTCATGCCGCCCATCTTCTTCATCATCTTCATCAGACCGCCGCCCTTGAACTTCTTCATCATGGTCTGCATCTGCTCGAACTCCTTGAGCAGGCGGTTGACTTCCTGCACCTGCACGCCGGCGCCGTCGGCAATACGCTTTTTGCGCGTGGCCTTGATCAGGGCAGGGTTCTTGCGCTCCTTGAAGGTCATGGAGCAGATGATGCCTTCCTTGCGCTTGATCTCGCGCTCGGCCTTGTCCATATCGACCTGACCGGCCTTGCCGGCCAGCTCGGCGGGCAGCTTGTCCATCAGGGTCGAGAGACCGCCCATCTGCTTCATCTGCTGCAGCTGGGCCAGAAAGTCGTTGAGGTCGAAGCCGTCACCGCTCTTGAGCTTCTCGGCCATCTTCTGCGCGGCTTCCATGTCCACGCCCTTGGTGACCTGCTCGACCAGGGCCACGATGTCGCCCATGCCCAGCACGCGCTGTGCGTGGCGGTCGGCATCGAAGACTTCCAGGCCGTCGATCTTTTCCGAGACACCGGCGAACTTGATGGGCGCGCCCGTGATCTGGCGCACCGACAGCGCAGCACCGCCGCGCGAATCGCCATCGAGCTTGGTCAGCACGATACCGGTCAGCGGCAGCGCTTCCTTGAAGGCCTTGGCCGTGTTGACCGCATCCTGGCCCTGCATGGCATCGACCACGAACAGGGTTTCGACGGGCTTGAGCGTGGCGTGCAAATCCTTGATTTCGGCCATCAGCAGCTCGTCGATGGCCAGACGGCCGGCCGTATCCACCAGCAGCACATCGAAGAAATGCTTTTTGGCGTAGTCGATCGCGGCCACGGCGATATCGTGAGGCTTCTGGTCCGGAGTGGAGGGAAACCACTCGGCGCCAGCCTGGGCCGTCACGGTCTTGAGCTGCTCGATGGCCGCAGGGCGATACACGTCACCCGAGACCGTGAGCACCTTTTTCTTGCGCTTTTCGATCAGATGCTTGGCCAGCTTGGCCGTGGTGGTGGTCTTGCCGGCCCCTTGCAGACCCGCCATCAGAATGACGGCGGGAGGCTGGGCATTGAGGTTGATGTCGGCCACGCCTTCGCCCATGGTCGCCGCCAACTCCTTGTTGACGATGGACACCAGCACCTGGCCGGGCTGCAGCGAGCTGATGACTTCCTGGCCCAGCGCCTTTTCCTTGACGCGGGCAATGAAGTCGCGCACCACGGGCAGGGCCACGTCGGCCTCCAGCAAGGCCATGCGCACTTCGCGCAGCATGTCCTGCACATTGGACTCGGTGATGCGGGCCTGGCCGCGCATCTCTTTGACAAGGCGCGAGAGTTTATCGGTGAGTGCGGAGGCCATAAGCAAAAAGCATTCGAAAGTTATGGATGGACGGGAGTCGTGCGCGAGCGCGCAGCACGACTCTCCGGGCAGCTTGCGGACCCAGCTCAGGCGAGGCGAAGCTGCATGAACAGGCATTTTACCCGCTGCGCTTGATTGACGATGCCCCGCAAGCTTGTCCGTGATCTGCCTCAGGCGTGCAAGGCCGCTGCGCCCTGCCTCACAACTCCCTCGAAAGAGACCAGGCCGGTCCTGAATGGACCTTAATGGACCTGAATCGAGCTCTCCTGCAAGTCCTTGCTCGTGGCGCAGGACTGGCCGGCTGGGCGGGAAGACTGGAGACATCGCCCGGCTGAAGAAAATCATTGAAGAACGGGCTCAAAAGTCGACGATCTGCTCGCAAGCGCTCAAACCCACGCTCATGACCGGGTTCAGACAGCGCTTTATGCGCAAAATTGCCGGACGGCAGCGGCCTGCAAAAGATGAGTGAGGGCCAGCGGCACTATCATAGAAAGCATGCTCTCCCAACCGCTCACCGCAGCTGGCCCCATTGGCTGGATCCTGGCCATGGCCGCAGCCATTGCCTACGCCATTCCTGCACTTGCCACCCAGCACCTGCAAGAAGCCGGTGCCCGTCGCTGCCTGCGCCTGGCCTGGGCACTGCATGCCCTGCTGCTGGGCTGGGGTCTGCTTGGCGAGCTGCCGCACTTCGGCTTTGCTCCTGCACTCTCTATCACTGCCTGGCTGGTGCTGACCGTCTATGTGGTGGAGCAGCAGCTCTACCCGCAGCTGCGCTCGCGCTGGCCGCTGTCCATGCTGGGCAGCGTGGCCGTGCTTCTGGCCGTGGTGTTCCCCGGCACTCCGCTGCACGTCAACGCCTCGCCCTGGCTGCCGCTGCATCTGGCTCTGGGTATTGCTTCCTACGGCCTGTTTGCCGCAGCCGTCGTTCATGGCGCGCTGATGAGCCATGCCGAGCGGCAGATGCGCCAGGGCGGCGACCATGACAGCGGACTGCCGCTGCTGACGCTGGAGCGGCTGACCTTCCGTTTTGTCGGAGCGGGCTTTGTGCTGCTGACCGCCACACTGGCCGCAGGCTGGCTGTTTGGCGAGCAGCTCTACGGCAAGGCCTGGGTGTGGAATCACAAATCCATTTTCTCCCTGCTGTCCTGGCTGGCATTTGCCGTGCTGCTGTTCGGCCGCAAGCGATTCGGCTGGCGCGGCCAGAGCGCCGTACGTGTTCTTTATATCGGCGCCATCTTTTTGCTGCTGGCCTATGCCGGCTCGCGGTTTGTGATTGAAGTCCTGCTGGAGCGCGCAGCATGAAGTATTTGCTGGTCCTGCTGGTCGTGGTGGTGGCTGTCGGAATCTGGCGCAGCAAACGCCGCGCTGAAGTGGCCGATCAGACCAGGCCTGCCAGCACCCCCAAGCAGGCACAGACCATGGTAGCTTGTGCTCACTGCGGCCTTCACCTGCCGCAAGCAGATGCTGTCAACGACGCCTCGGGCAAGATCTTCTGCAGCGCGGAACACCGCCGCCTGGCCCAGCAAGACACTGCCCGCCACTGACCGCATGGTGAACTCCGCCTCGCCCTGGCAGCACACCGCCATCCCGCTCGATGAAGCCATCAGCCGGCGCGCGGACGCCAGTCTCAACGCCCCGTTCGTGCGCCTGTGGCAGGCCTTCCTCAGCGGCCGCGTGCTTCTGGCGCTGGCCCTGGTGCTGCTGCAGACGCTGAATCTGCAGCTGCAGAACATCAGCTCTCCCCTGGCCTGGCTGATCTGCTTCACCTATCTGACGCTGACCGTCGTGCTGCGCCTGGCTGCCGGACGTCATTTGCCGGCGCCTCGCGCAGCCCTGCAATGGCTGCCCGTGATCGGCGTCGACATTGCGGTGATCTTTCTGCTGCAGATCTTTCAGGTCGGCTCGCTCAACTACACCGCGCTGCTGGCCATTCCCGTCCTGATCTCCTCGGCGCTGGGCGGACTGATGCTGGCCTTTGGCACCACGGCCAGCATCACGCTGCTGACGCTGGCCTATACCTTCTGGCAATACCATGGCGGGCTCAACGACGGCGCCCAGTCTTACTACCAGACGGCTTTTTCCTGCGCCGGCTATTTCTGCGTGGCCTATCTCACGCACGAGCTGGCCAAGCGTGTCCGGCGCGAGCGTTCCCAGGCCCTGTTCAACCGCTTGCGCACCCAGACCCAGGAGCAGGTCAACAGCCTGGTGATCAACCACTTCTCCGACGGCGTGCTGGTGGTCGACTCGAGCTTGCTGGTTCTGCAGGCCAACCCAGCTGCCTTGCAGCTGCTGGGCCTGCCCATAGATCACCCCCAGCCTTTTTCCCTGCAGGCCCACAGCTGGTGGGAGCCGCTGGCGCATTCAACACAAGCCAGCTTTGCCCATGCCCGCCCGCTGTCCGCCACGATTCACCTGCAGGCCCATGAACGACACGGCGCCACGGGCATGCATGTGCGCACACGCATCACCGAAGTTTCGGCGCCCTATCTGGACGAGGGTCCGCAGGCGCAAGCCAGCCATTCGCTTTGCGTCATGTTTCTTCACGACCTGCGCGAAATGGAAGCGCAGCTGCGCACAGAAAAGCTGGCCTCCATGGGCCGTATGTCGGCTGCCGTGGCCCATGAAATACGCAACCCGCTGGCCGCCATCACTCAGGCCAATGCGCTGCTGGCCGAAGACCTGGCGAGCCAGCCCGGCCCCCAACAGCTATGCCGGATCGTGGGGCAGAACGCCGACCGACTGGCCCGCATCGCCGAAGAAATCCTCAACCTGGCACGCGTGCAGCAGGGCGCAGAAACCCATCAGGGCCAGTCGCTGCCGCTGGACACCCTGCTGGCCCAGATCAGCCATGAATGGCGCATACAGGCCGCTCCGCCGCGCCAGCTTCTGCTGCGGCTCAATGCAACGGCCCGCCACATCTTGTTCGATGAAGAGCATCTGCGCCGCGTGCTGATCAACTTGCTGGACAATGCCCAGCGCCACCGCAGCCATGCCGGCAATGAGGCGGGCCTGCAGTTGATCAGCGGCCACGGCCCCTTGAACGGTCAGATCCAGGGTCTCGCACCGCAGGACGACACCTGCTGGTTCATGGTCTGGAGTGATGGGGCACCGCTGGAGTCCAGCGTCGAGCGCCATCTGTTCGAGCCGTTCTTCTCCTCCCAAAGCCGCTCCAGCGGCCTCGGACTCTATATATGCCGTGAACTGTGCCAGCGCTACGATGCCTCCATCAGCTATCAACGCCTGGCTCGCAGCACACCGCAAGGCGAGGTGAACGGCAATGCCTTTATCGTGACTCTGCGCAGCGGCCCTTCATCCCTCGCGAGCCACTCCCTGTTTGACTCGATCATGGTGTAAGCCCAGTGACATCATCGCCTCACTCATCCGCAGCGGCCAGCATTCTCGTGGTCGATGATGAACCGGATCTGCGCACGCTCTACGAGCTGACCTTGCTGCGGGAAGGCTACCGCGTGGAAACCGCGGGCTCGGTCCAGGAAGGCATGACTCAGTTGCAAGGCCGCAATTTCGATGTCTTGATTACCGATATGCGCCTGCCCGACGGGATCGGCATGGAGCTGCTGCTGCAGCTGCGCGATCAGTCGCGCAGCGAGCGCTGCATCGTCATGACGGCCTACGGCTCTGCCGAAAACGCCGTCGAGGCCCTGCGCGCGGGTGCGTTCGACTATCTGACCAAGCCCGTGGACCTGCGCCAGTTCCGTCAGGTCGTGGCCTCGGCCGTGCAAGGCATTGGCGCGGTGCCCAAGCCCGGCAACCCGCAGACCAGCGACAGCTCGGCCGCCAGCGGCACTGGTGCGGGAACGCCAGCTGGCGCCCTGGAGGCTCTGGTTGGCAGGTCTCAGGCCATGCAACTGGTCAAGCAGCGCATTGCCAAGGTCGCCAAAGGCATGGCTCCCGTGCTGATCCACGGTGAATCCGGCACGGGCAAGGAACTGGTGGCACGCGCCCTCCACGGCTGCAGCCAGCGGGCCGGCGGCCCCATGGTCGCGGTCAACTGCGGCGCCATCCCGGAAAGCCTGCTCGAAGCCGAGTTCTTCGGTGCCCGCAAGGGCTCCTACACCGGTGCCACGCAGGACAGGCCCGGCTACTTCCAGGCCGCACAGGGCGGCACCTTGTTTCTCGATGAAATCGGCGACCTGCCCCTGGCCATGCAGGCCAAGCTGCTGCGCGCCATTCAGGAGCGCAAGATTCGTCCACTGGGCAGCACCCAGGAAGAAGCCGTCGATGTGCGCATCGTCAGCGCCACCCACCGCGATCTGGGAGCGGAAGTGCAGGCAGGCAATTTCCGCCAGGACCTGTTCTACCGCCTCAACGTCATCGAAATCGAGCTGCCCGCGCTGCGCGAGCGCCGTGAAGACCTGGGCCAGCTATGCCAGGCTTTGCTGCAAAAGCTGGCCCGCGAATCCGGACTGGCTACGCCGGAGCTGGACGACATCAGCCTGAGCCAGATAGCCCGGCTCCCGCTGCCTGGCAATGTGCGCGAGCTGGAGAACGTGCTGCACCGCGCCATTGCACTGGGCGAGGAAGGCCCGCTGCGTCTGCCCGAATCCGGCGTGCCGGCCGAGTGCGCTGGTGTGGCGGTAGCGGCCTCCTCGGGCGCTTGGGCATCGAGCGCACCGCCGCCGCAAACTCAGCACGCAGGCAGTCCGGCCATGCTGCCGGAGGATCTGCAAGGCTGGCTTGATGAGCAGGAGCGCAGCATCCTGGTCAGAGCGCTGCAGGACAACGGCTTCAACCGCACAGCCACGGCGGCCAGACTGGGCATCAGCCTGCGCCAGATTCGCTACCGCATCGACCGTCTGGGCATAGACCTGCCGGCCGAAGGCAGCAAACACCAGAGCGACAATGTCTGATTCCACGCCCCTTTCCTCCTCCCTGACCCAGCCCTGGCAGGCCGGCTGGTATGGTGCGGCGCGTCAGCTGAGATCTCCCAATTTCGGCCCTCGCCCCGAGGATGCGCAGATCGATCTCGTCGTCATCCACTCCATCAGCCTGCCTCCGGGCCAGTACGGCACAGGCGCGGTGCAGCAACTGTTCACCAATCAGCTGGACTGGGACGCCCACCCCTATTACCAGGGCATTCGCGGCCTCGAAGTCTCGTCACATTTCTTTATCACGCGTCAGGGCGAGATCTGGCAGTTCGTCAGCTGCGACGACCGCGCCTGGCATGCCGGTGTCAGTCAGTGGCGCGGGCGCGAGCGCTGCAACGACGACTCCATCGGCATCGAACTCGAAGGCCTGGAAGGCCTGAGCTTTGAAGCTCCGCAGTACCAGGCCCTGCAGCAGCTTTGCATGGCTATCGCGGCGCACTATCCGGTGCGCTACATCGCCGGACACGAGCACATCGCGCCTGGGCGCAAGCAGGACCCCGGACCCGGTTTCGACTGGCAGCGGCTGCAGCAGCAGCTGGCCAGCACAGACGGCACGCGCAGCTGGGAATTCCCCCCCAATCCTGCAGCCTCAGGCGCAGCCTGAAATTTTCATAGCACCTACCGCCTTTCAGCACTCGATTTCATACATATTCGCAGCTGAAATCTTTTATTCGCAGGCGCCATGTGCTCCTCATTTTGAGAATCCCAATCATCCATCGTTGCGGGGCGTCGAAACGGCATGTCAATGGCGCGCGCGCAACAACTGTCGCCTGCATCAAACACGCAAATTTTTTACATATTTCCGGCCCGATCTGCCGCCGCGCGCAACCGCGCCACAGGCCTTTATTCATGCGGGATGAAGTCATTTTTGCGGCTGTCAAGCGGCGCTTGAAATGCCAGATTCAGTAGTTTCATCAGGTCGCTCGGATTTAAGCGAGATACACTACCGGTAGTGTTTTGAAGAGCCTCAGACCCCATATCTAGTGTTTACAAGTTGTGCACACCCTGTGCAAACCATGTGTAAACCGAGGCGCCGAATCGTGTTTTTGATGGCCTGCCCACAGTGCAGGCCTTTGTCTGCCTATCCACATACTGACTCAGAGGAACTTATGCAAGAAGCGTTGAACTCACTGCCTTCTGCCGCGCCTGCCGGCGCAGCCAATTCTTCCTCCCCCAATGACAGCTATCAGATCATCCGCCGCAGCGGCGATGTGGTGGCTTTCGCGCCCCAGAAGATTGCCGTGGCCCTGACCAAGGCTTTCCTGGCTGTGCGCGGCGCGCAGGGCGCGGCGTCTGCCAGCGTGCGCGACACCGTCAACGAACTGACCGAAGGCGTGGTGCGCGCACTGGTGCGCTCGCGTCCCGATGGCGGCACCTTCCATATTGAAGATGTGCAGGACCAGGTCGAGCTGGGCCTGATGCGCGCCGGCCACCAGGACGTGGCCCGCGCCTATGTGCTGTACCGCGAGCGCCGCAACCAGGAACGTGCCGAGCAGAAGAAGGCCGCCGAAGTGGCCGCCGCTGCCGCCGCCAAGCCCGTGCTGCATGTGACCGACAACGGCCAGCGCGTGCCCCTGGACCAGGAGCGCCTGGAGGCTCTGATCGTCGCTTCCTGCCGCAATCTGAATGCCGACATCCAGTCCGCGCCCATCGTGGCCGAGACCCTGCGCAATCTGTACGACGGCGTGCCTCTGGCCGAGGTCTACAAGGCGTCCATCCTGGCCGCCCGTACGCTGATTGAAAAAGACCCCGACTACACCTACGTCACCGCCCGCCTGCTGCTGCACACCATCGTGCGCGAAGTCATGGGCCGCGACGTGCAGCCCGCAGAAATGCAGGCCGCCTATGCCGACTACTTCCCCGGCTTTGTGCAAAAGGGCGTGGACAACGAGCTGCTCAACCCCGAGCTGCTGAGCTACGACCTGCCCCGTCTGGCCAAGGCCCTGAAGGCCGAGCGCGACGAACAGTTCGACTACCTCGGTCTGCAGACCCTGTACGACCGCTACTTCCTGCACGTGCGCAAGACCCGCATCGAGCTGCCCCAGTCCTTCTTCATGCGCGTGGCCATGGGCCTGGCGCTGAACGAGCCCGACCGCAATGCACGTGCCATCGAGTTCTACGAGCTGCTGTCGTCCTTCGACTTCATGTCGTCCACCCCGACGCTGTTCAACAGCGGCACGCTGCGCTCGCAACTGTCGTCCTGCTACCTGACCACCGTGCCCGACGACCTGGACGGCATCTACGAATCCATCAAGGAAAACGCTCTGCTGTCCAAGTTTGCCGGCGGCCTAGGCAATGACTGGACCCGTGTGCGTGCCCTGGGCTCGCGCATCAAGGGCACCAACGGCGAATCGCAAGGCGTGGTTCCCTTCCTCAAGGTGGTCAACGACACGGCCGTCGCCGTGAACCAGGGCGGCAAGCGCAAGGGCGCAGTCTGCACCTATCTGGAATCCTGGCACCTGGACATCGAAGAATTCCTGGAGCTGCGCAAGAACACCGGCGACGACCGCCGCCGCACCCACGACATGAACACGGCGAACTGGATTCCCGACCTGTTCATGAAGCGCGTGATGGAAAAAGGCCAGTGGACCCTGTTCTCGCCCGCCGACGCTCCCGATCTGCACGATCTGTACGGCGAAGCCTTCGAGAAGGCCTACACCGCCTATGAAGCCAAGACCGACAGCGGCGAGCTCAAGCTGTTCAAGCGCGTGCCTGCCGTGGACCTGTGGCGCAAGATGCTCTCGATGCTGTTCGAGACCGGCCATCCCTGGATCACCTTCAAGGACCCCTGCAACATCCGCTCGCCCCAGCAGCACGTGGGTGTGGTGCACTCGTCCAATTTGTGCACCGAGATCACGCTCAACACCAGCGACACCGAAACTGCGGTCTGCAACCTGGGTTCCGTGAACCTGGTCCAGCACATCAAGGACGGCAAGATCGACCACGACAAGCTGCGCAAGACCGTGAACACGGCCATGCGCATGCTGGACAACGTGATCGACATCAACTACTACGCCGTGCAAAAGGCCAAGGACTCCAATCTGCGCCACCGCCCCGTGGGCATGGGCCTGATGGGTTTCCAGGACGCGCTGTATGAAATGCGCACCGCCTACGCCAGCCAGGGCGCCGTCGAGTTCGCCGACGAAGCCATGGAAGCCATCTGCTACTACGCTTACTGGGCGTCGACCGAGCTGTCCAAGGAACGCGGCACCTACTCCACCTTCAAGGGATCGCTGTGGGATCAGGGCATCCTGCCTCCCGACACCCTGAAGCTACTGGAAAAGGCCCGCGGCGGCTATGTGGAAGTGGACCGCTCCGCCAAGCTGGACTGGGATGCCCTGCGCGCCAAGATCGCCCAGGACGGCATGCGCAACTCCAACTGCGTGGCCATTGCGCCCACCGCCACCATCTCCAACATCGTGGGTGTGGATGCCTCGATCGAGCCTTCGTTCGGCAACCTGTCCGTGAAGTCCAATCTGTCTGGCGAATTCACCGTCATCAACCAGTACCTGGTGCGCGACCTCAAGCGCTTGGGCCTGTGGGACGACGTGATGGTCATGGACCTCAAGCATTTCGACGGCTCGCTGCGCGCCATCGACCGCGTGCCGCAAGAGATCAAGAACCTCTACGCCACCGCGTTCGAAGTCTCGCCCGAATGGCTGGTGGAAGCCGCCTCGCGCCGCCAGAAGTGGATCGACCAGGCCCAGAGCCTGAACATCTACATGGCCGGTGCATCGGGCAAGAAGCTGCACGACACCTACATGCTGGCCTGGCTGCGCGGTCTGAAGACCACCTACTACCTGCGTACCACCAGCGCGACCAATATCGAGAAGTCCACCGTGCAAAGCCGTGTGCTGAACGCCGTGTCCTCCGGCGCTCCTGCCGCTTCGGCGGCCCCTGCGGCCAAGCCTGCGGTGAGCGCACTGGAAGCCGCTGCCGCCGCTGCCCGTGCCCAGGCACCCGCCACGGACATCAAGTTCTGCGCGATCGACGATCCAGGCTGCGAGGCTTGCCAATAACTGGCTGGCTCCCCCTGAGGCGCTTGGCCTAGGCGGCCCCGCGCCTTCCCCCTCTCTGGCGCTGAGCGCCGGAGGGGGACGACACCCTCGGTGCGCGGCGGCGCTTCCTCGGTGTCTCTCGCTTTAGAGTGCGCCAGTATTTGAGTGGCGCCACTCCATCAATAAATGATTGAAAAGCTGGATGTCGATTGCATTGCACCCAGCCTTTTCCCCCCTCAAGGAATAAATATGCTGAGCTTTGACGACGACACCTTTGCCCCTTCCGCCACCAGCGCAGAAGCCGGCGCGTCCACCAGCACCCACAAGCGCGTGAATGCCGCCGACAAGCGCATCATCAACGCCAAGACCGACGTGAACCAGCTGGTCCCCTTCAAGTACAAGTGGGCCTGGGAAAAGTATCTGGCCACCTGCGCCAACCACTGGATGCCGCAGGAAGTGAACATGACGCGCGACATCGCGCTGTGGAAGGACCCCAACGGCCTGACCGAAGACGAGCGCCGCATCGTCAAGCGCAATCTGGGCTTCTTTGTGACGGCCGACTCGCTGGCCGCCAACAACATCGTGCTGGGCACCTACCGCCACATCACGGCGCCCGAGTGCCGCCAGTTCCTGCTGCGCCAGGCCTTCGAGGAAGCCATCCACACTCACGCCTACCAGTACATCGTGGAATCGCTGGGCCTGGATGAATCGGAAATCTTCAACGCCTACAACGAAGTCCAATCCATCCGCGACAAGGACGAGTTCCTGATCCCCTTCATCGAAGCGATCATGGACCCCAACTTCCACACCGGCACGCCCGAAACCGACCAGACTCTGCTGAAGTCGCTGATCGTTTTTGCCTGCCTGATGGAAGGTCTGTTCTTCTACGTGGGCTTCACGCAGATCCTGGCCCTGGGCCGCCAGAACAAGATGACGGGCGCCGCCGAGCAGTACCAGTACATCCTGCGCGACGAGTCCATGCACTGCAACTTCGGCATCGATCTGATCAACCAGCTCAAGCTCGAGAACCCCCATCTGTGGACGGCCGAGTTCAAGCAGGAAATCACGGAGCTGTTCCAGAAGGCTGTGGAACTCGAATATCGCTATGCCGAGGACACCATGCCACGCGGCGTGCTGGGCATGAATGCATCCATGTTCAAGGGCTATCTGCGCTACATCGCCAACCGTCGCGCCACGCAGATCGGTCTGGAGGAACTGTTCCCCGGTGAAGAAAATCCCTTCCCCTGGATGAGCGAAATGATCGATTTGAAGAAAGAACGTAACTTCTTTGAGACACGAGTGATCGAGTATCAGACCGGAGGCGCACTTTCTTGGGATTAATTGCTTCTAAGCAGGCACAATGCGAGTCATGACTTGCTTCACTTCATTGCTACAAAAAACTGAGATTTTTGGCGTGAAGCAAATTTGTGTTCCTAGCGATGCGTAACTCCACATCGCTTTGAATCGTCCGGCACCGCAAGGAACCGGACGTCTTATGCAAATCAACGAAGGAGAAAATGATGGCAACTGCGAAGAAGACGGCCGCCAAGGCCACAACCGAGAAAAAGACACCTGCCAAGAAGGCGGCCGCGCCCAAGGCTGAAGCTGTGAAGAAGGCAGCTGCAACCAAGACCGCAGCCCCCAAGGCCGCTGCTCCAGCAAAGGCTGCACCCAAGAAGGCTGCCACCGCTGCCAAGGCTGCTGCTCCTGCAAAGGCTGCGCCCAAGAAGGCTGCAACCGCTGCCAAGGCTGCTGCTCCTGCTAAGGCTGCACCCAAGAAGGCTGCAACCGCTGCCAAGGCTGTTGCTCCTGCTAAGGCTGCACCCAAGAAGGCTGCAACCGCTGCCAAGGCTGCTGCTCCTGCTAAGGCTGCACCCAAGAAGACTGCAACCGCTGCCAAGGCTGCTGCTCCTGCAAAGGCTGCACCCAAGAAGACTGCAACCGCTGCCAAGGCCGCTGCTCCTGCGAAGGCTGCACCCAAGAAGGCTGCAACCGCTGCCAAGGCCGCTGCTCCTGCAAAGGCTGCCCCCAAGAAGGCGGCAACTGCTGCCAAGGCCACCGCTCCCAAGAAGGCTGCAACTGCTGCCAAGGCCGCTGCCCCCAAGAAGGCTGCA
>NZ_JBCPWN010000028.1:0-55968 GCF_039581415.1 Comamonas sp. F1-6 | reverse complement strand
GCGCTATGCCCAGGAGTTCTACACCACGGTGAAGACGGCCTATACGCTGGCCTGATGCTTGGGGGCTGTTCAAGCAAGCTGCAAAGCTTGAGCGGCCCATTTTTCAGAAGAAGAGCGAGCATGCCCGGGCCGCGCCGGCCTTGCTGCGAAAGCTGCTACGCTGCGGCCCAGGTTTTCGCTCTTCTCTTCCATGGATTCGCTCACCCCTTTGCGCGCCTTTCGGCGCATTGTTGAACTGGGCAGCATTGCCAGGGCCGCCGATGCACTCGATCTTTCCTCGGCGGCTCTCAGCAAGCAGTTGCGCGCGCTGGAAGCACAGCTGGGTGCGGTGCTGATCCAGCGCACCACGCGCCGCATGAGCCTGACCGATACCGGCCGGGCCTACTACGCCGAATGCTGTCGGCTGCTCGATGGCTTTGACATGCTGGAGCAATCGGTGCGGGCGCAGTCCGAGCTGGTGACGGGGCGGCTGCGCGTGAATGCGCCGCTGTCGTTTGCGCTGAGCACGCTGGCGCCGCTGCTGGCGCGCTTTATGCAGCGCCATCCGCAATTGCAGATCGACCTATCCATGGAAGACCGGCTGGTGGACGCTGTTGGCCAGGGCTTTGATGTCTCCATACGCCTGAGCGCCGAACTGGCGGACTCATCGCTGATTGCGCGGCGTCTGGCCTCGCTGTCGCAAATGTTGTGCGCTTCGCCGGCCTATTTGCAGCAACACGGCCGCCCGGCCAGCGTGGCCGCACTGCGTGGCCAGGCACTGCTGAACTACAGCCTGGCACAGGTTGACGACGGCCTGCAAGTTCCGAGCGAAGCACGGGCCAGCGTCAACAACAGCCTGATGTTGCGGGAGCTGCTGGTGGCCGGCCTCGGCATCGGTGCACTGCCGTCCTTTCTAGCCCGGCCCGCCATCGCTCAGGGCCAGCTGGAGGCATTGAGCCTGCAAGACTGGGCAGAGCCGCCACGCCATGTCTACGTGGTCTACCCCACGCAACGCCACCTGCTGCCCAAGGTGCGCGCCTTTGTGGACTTTCTGGCAGAAGAGCTGCCTGCGGCCATGGGCGGCGATTCTTGACGCCGGATTAAGAGTCTCTCAAGCGCAGGCCTCTTACTCCTGCGAGGCCTGCGCCCTACGCTTGCTGTCCATCAGCCATGAAGGACACAAGCATGACGCAATGCCATGATTTTTCCTGCGCTCTGCCCGCGCAGGTCGCAGCCCATCCAGCCCCTGACCCGGTCCTGTCCGCGGCAGTTGAGGCTGCTCCCACCATCGATTTCTTCCACGACGTGGTTTGCGGCTGGTGCTATGTGATGTCACCGCGCCTGCGCCAGGTGGCCGGCGAGCTGGGCCTGCGCGTACGTCAGCGCAGCTTTGTGCTGCAAGCTTCCCGCGCCGAGATGGTGGCAAGGTTTGGCTCCATGATGCAGGCCAAGCAGATCATTCTTGGGCACTGGGAGGCCTGCGCACGGCATGACGATACACAGCGTATCGACGTCGAAGGCATGCGCCGCGAAACCTTTGAGTACCCCAGCGGCCTGGCCGGCGCACTGGCCTGCCAGGCTGCCCAGATCCTGGAGGGCGACGAGGCCCACTGGAATCTGTTCGATGCCATACAGCACGCCCATATGAGTGCCCATCGCAACATAGGCGACGCCGAGGTGCTGCTGGACATCGCCACGCACACCGGCTTCGAGCGCAATGCGTTTGCGCGCTGCATGGAAAGCACCGAGGCCTTGAACATGGTTCACCAGGACATCGCACTGGCTCAGCACCTGGGCCTGCGCAGCATTCCCACCTTGATCGCCCAGGGCCTGCCACCGCTGCAGACCCAGCCCCTGAACATGCTGCGTGAACGGCTGCGCGCCCTGGTGGGCTAAGCCATTTCCTCTCACTTTTTCACTGGCGCCGAAAGGCGCACCGCTTCTTAGGAAACACTCATGAACTTCTCTTTCTGCGCCGGTGTCCGGCGCTTGCCCACCCTGTTGCTCGCGATGGCAGCAGCGTTCTCCGGCCTGGCTCATGCCCACGGTGGCCACACGCTCCCGGCCGGTGCCGGCCAGGATGTGGGCACCAGCCCCTGGGGGCCGGGCGACGAGATCGGCCGCCTGAACCTGATAACGCCCGCCTCGCGCGCTGCCATCCTGCAGCGCATCGCAGGTGGCCAGGTCTATGACCTCGCCACCGAGTACTACGTGGGCATGCCCAGCTGGCAGGACGCCGGCGATCCGCACTACCAGTTCTGGATGACGCACACGCCACGCGGCACCGTGGTGGACGACCCCATGAACGTGGGCAAGAACATGAACGCCACGCGCAGCTACACGGGCACGGCGTTCTCCATGTACAGCCATACGGGCACGCACATCGACGCACTCAACCACTTCGGCATACGCGGCAGGATCTGGAACGGCTTCAGCGCCGACGAGCATCTGGGCGACCGCGGCTGGCAGCGCACAGGCATAGAGAAATTCCCGCCACTGGTGGCGCGCGGCGTGCTGATTGACGTGGCAGCGGCGAAGGGCCTGGACATGCTGCCCGACCAGTACCGGATCACGCGCCAGGACCTCAAGGACGCGCTGGAACGCCAGAACGTGACGCCGCAGAAGGGCGATGTCGTGCTGATTCGCACGGGACGCATGAAGCTCTACGAGCAACCCCAGGCCTATATGGCCAAACCGCCAGGGCTGGGCCTGGATGCCGCACGCTTTCTGGCCGAGGATGCCGGCGCCATGATTGTCGGCGCTGACAACCTGAGCCTGGAGACTTTCCCCTCAGAAGTGGACGATGACTATGTGCCGCTGCACAGCTACCTGCTGGCCCAGCAAGGCATTCCCATCATGGAATTGGTGGCCCTGGACGGGCTCTCGCGCGACAAGGTCTATGAGTTCGCCTTCATAGGAAACCCGTTGAAGATCCGAGGCGGCGACGCCGCGCCGCTGCGCCCGATTGCCATTCCGGTGCGCTGAGAGCGGCGCTTGCCGGAGCCGGTCCCTGAGCGCCGCTCAGAAAAACAATGTGCGCACCCAGGGCGCGGCCAGCACGTTGACGGCACCGGCAATCATCATCACCAGCGATGCCATCACGGCCTGCACCTCGCCGGCCTGGCGCGCCCTGGCCACGCCGCTGCCATGGGCGGCTCCGCCCCAGCTGGCGCCCGTGGCCAGCTTGCTGCGGATGCGGGGCAGCACACGCAGCACGGTCTCGCCCAGCAGCATGGCACTGACACCGGTCAACAGCACGAACAGCGCCGCCAGATCGGTGGGGCCACCCAGCACTTTCTCGGCCTCGATCGCAAACGGTGTCGTGATGCTGCGCACGGCCAGGCCTTTTTGCAGCGCCTCGGACAGGCCGAACATATCGGCAAACGCAATGGTGGTGGAGATGGACACCAGGCTGGCCACAACCACGCCGGTGGCAATCGACATCCAGTGCTTGCGCAGAAGCTTGCGGTTCTCGTACAGAGGCAGTGCAAATGCCACCGTGGTGGGGCCCAGCAGCCAGACCAGCCAGTGTGTCTGGGCGATGTACTGCGGGTAGCTGACATGGGTCAGCAGCGACAGGCCGATCAGCACCATGGGAGTGGCGACTATGGGCATTAGCAACGGATGGGGATGCTTGCGATACAGGCGCTTGTTGACCCAGTAGCAGACCACGGTGGCCAGCAGCGACAGCAGGCCGATGACTTCATTCGACAGCATGGCTTACTCCTCATCCAGGGCAGAGACATCGCGGCTGGACTTGCGCCTTGCCAGCCACAGCTCGAAGCGATAGACACGATCGACTGCCAGTGCGGTCACGGCCATCACGCAGGCTGTGCTGGCCACGATGACGGCCAGAATGCGCAAGCCCTGATGGCGGATCAGATCGGGGTATTCGGTGACCACCAGCATGGCGGGCACGAAGAACAGCAGCATCTCGGCCAGCAGCCAGTTGGTGCCGCTTTGCAGCCAGCGTGCCTTGACCAGGCCCGAAAAAAGGCCCACGGCCAGCAGGCCGAAACCGATCAGGCCGGCGGGCATGCTCCAGCCGAAATGCTGGCGCAGCACATCCATGGCAATCCAGATGGCACTGAGCAGGCACACTTGCAGCACGGCCTTGAGCAGTTGCCAGAGTGTCTGGGCGAAAGAATGGCTGCCGCCCGGGGCGCGAGGGGCGAAAGCTTCCGTAATCTGTGACATGGGTGAATTCTAGGGTTTTCACCTATATTCATAAAATGACTTATTTTCATTTTTTCCATGCGTAAAAGGAATTCTCATGGACTTGCGCGCCCTGCGCTATTTCATCGAGGTTGTGCGCCAGAACGGCTTCACCCGCGCGGCCGACGCCTTGCATGTGACCCAGCCCACCATCAGCAAGATGGTCAAGGCGCTGGAAGATGAATTCGGTGGCCGCCTGCTGCTGCGCGAGGGGCGGGGCGTGCAGCTCACCGATGCCGGCCAGGTGGTCTATGACCGCGGGATGGAGATTCTCGAGCAGGCCCAGCTGCTGCGCCGCCAGGTGGCCGAGGTCGACCACATCACGCGCGGCGAGCTGTCCCTGGGCATCATGCCCACCACGGGCCATTACATGGCGCCGGTGATCGCGCTGTTCCAGCAGCGCTATCCGGGTGTGAACCTGCAGGTCAACGAGCAGGGGGCGCGTGCCCAGTACCAACTGATTCAGGAAGGCAAGCTGGACATGGCGCTGGGCCTGTTCGCGGCCCCCGATCCGGCGCTGGAGCGCTACACCGTGGCGCGCCAGAAGACGCGCGTGGTGCTGCCCGCCCGGCAGGTGACAGACCCGGGCCAACCCATGCGCTGGAGCGATCTGCGCGACCTGCCGTTTGTGCTCTACACCTCGGACTTTGCGCTGCACGAGCATGTGCTGCAGCAATGCGAGGCAGCGGGCTTCACGCCACAGGTCAAGCTGCAGACGCGCTACTGGGATTTCATAGGCCATCTGGTCGCGGCCCAGGTGGGCGTTGCCGTGATGTTCGAGCATGTCATCGCCCGCTACGATCCGCAGCGCGTGGCCAGCCGCCCGCTGGTGGAGCCCGAGATCCCCTGGGATGTGGCGCTGATGTGGCGGCCCGGCTACCTGTCGCGTGCGGCCCAGGCCTGGCTGAACTGCGTGCGTGAGGTGTATCCACAGCCGCTCCTCGGTGCTGCTTTTCCGGATTTTCAAAACTGATAGCTGTTTTCCATTGTCCAGTAAGCGATACAAGGCTTTTTGATGCTTGATGCTAGTCCAGGTCTTTGTTGCTAAGCTCGCTGCCATGCCCCGCCCGTTCTCTTCCAATCGCTCCAGCAACTTGCGCCGCAGCACCGTGGTGCGCCAGCCCGCGCCCCGGCCCGAGGTCACGCGTCTGCTGTGCTTTCACAAGCCCTATGGAGTGCTCAGCCAGTTCACGCCCGAGGGCAAGTGGCAGGGCCTCAAGGACTGGATCGATGTGCCCGGTGTCTATGTGGCGGGCCGGCTCGATGCCGACAGCGAAGGCCTGTTGCTGCTGACCAATGACGGCCAGTTGCAGGCCCGCATTGCCGATCCGCGCCACAAGATGGAGAAGACCTACTGGGTGCAGGTCGAAGGCATCCCGGACGAGGCCGCACTGCAGCGCCTGCGCGACGGCGTGGAATTGAGCGACGGCAAGACACTGCCCGCCAAGGCCCGCCTGATAGAACCGCAGCCCCTGATGTGGCCGCGCAACCCGCCGATTCGCGTGCGCCAGAACATTCCCGATTGCTGGATCGAGCTCATAATCCGCGAGGGCAGGAACCGCCAGGTGCGCCGCATGACGGCAGCCGTCGGCCACCCCACGCTGAGGCTGGTGCGCATGGCCGTGGGGCCTTATTCGATTGAAGGGCTGGAACCCGGCCAGTGGCTGGATGTGTTGCCGCTCAGTGGTTCCTAGCGCAAAGTATCGAGCCGCTGCAGCTCATCTTCATCTTCCGGCAAGGCAGCTGCCTGCCAGCGCGGCAGAGCCGGCCAGGGGCGAAAGCGAATCCAGCCCACTTGCACCTCCTGCAGGTTGCCCCGCAGCAATGGAAGAGCGGTCGCCAGCTCGGATTGGCGAGCCCGCACGCATTCGCGCAGCGATTGCATGGCTTGCTGGCCACGTCCGAAAAAGCGCTGTTTGCCCAACCAATCGGTGGAGGGCTGGCATTGGGCATAGGCCAGAGGCAGGCTGCTGGCCTCTCCTTCCACCACGGAAATCAGGGCCTGCAGATGCATGTTGAGCTGCTCCTGCGGCATCAGGCCCGCCAGTTGCAACTCCAGCGCATCCTCATGAAAACGATAGCGTGCGGGCAGGGCGGCGCTCAGGGTATAGCCGCCGCCGCTGCGCGAGCGGGCACGGTGACTCAGGATGCGGCTGCCTTGCTCCAGCATCGGGCGGACCAACTGCAACAAGGCCTGCTGGTGCTCGGCATCGTTGTGCTTCAGGGGGATGCGCAGCCGCGTGCTGTCATAACCCCGCCATTGCTCGCGCCAGACCATCCAGCCCGCCGTATGCGGTACGAAGAAAATCAGGGTGATCAGGGACAGCATGGGCACGATGCCCGCCGCCAGCGACCAGGCCGCCCGGATCTCGGCAGCGGCAGCGGCCTCCTCACCCAGGCTGACGAGATTACCGCTCAGCTTAATGAGGGTGGCAAGACTGATGGCAAATGCCAGGCCACAGATCAGAGAAAGCAGCTCGGGCGAGTAAAGGCTGTCGGGCAGATTAATCAGGGTGGCCAGTGCGGCGGCGCATCCCAGCAGAACCACGGCTGCGGACAGCAGATAAAACAGGGCGCATGGGGCCTGCTGCTGGACATCGAGAGCCGGGTTCTGCTCCAGCTCGCGCAGCAACTGCCTGCGG
Source organism: Comamonas sp. F1-6 (assembly GCF_039581415.1). NCBI lineage: Bacteria > Pseudomonadati > Pseudomonadota > Betaproteobacteria > Burkholderiales > Comamonadaceae > Comamonas > Comamonas sp. F1-6. The sequence continues at coordinate 49,132 of NZ_JBCPWN010000028.1, read as the reverse complement.
CGCCACCAGCGCAGCGGCTGCCAGAGCAGGGCGCTGACCGCCAGGCCGGCGAGCATGCTGATGAAGAGCGCCGAAAAAGCCCATAGCAGCAAGGCCGCCATCAGCAACATACCCAGTCCGACCAGCCAGTTCATGCCCGCGATTGTCCTTTTGAATTGATAGCTGCTTGTGTTTGATGGACAAGCAATCTAGCCTGTTGTGAATGAAAAATCGCGCTGCCTGCAATCGCAGGTCAGCGCGATGGTTTGATGCTACAGGTTCAGCTGCAGCTCTTGTTGTTGGCGCCGTGCATGCCGGCGGCCTTGGCATCGGCCTCGCTCATGTACTTGCCGTTCTTGGTGGTGCCGTAGAAACGGGTGCCGGGGCAGTGATAGATCTTGCTGTCCTCATTGGCCCAGACCTTGCCTGCACCACCGCCAGGTGCGGCGGTCGCGGCCGGCTTGGCGCCTGCACCAGCCTTGGCAGTGGCCTGCTGATCAATGCCCTTGCGGCCCGAGCAAGCTCCCTTGGAGGACGCCGCGCTCATGGTGGAGCCATCCTTGCAGACAAAGGTCTGCATGTCCGCCTTGGCAGCGGCAGGGGCCGGCGCTGCCTTTGCTGCGGGTTCTGCCGCCGGCTTGGCGGGCATGGGGGCTGTTTTGGCGGCCGGTGCGGCAGGCGCCGCTGCCGGAGCCTGAGCAAGGCTCGCCCATGAGCTGCTGACCAGGGCTGAAGCCAGGCAAATTTTCCATAAATTGCGCATACGAACTCCCTCCAATAGATGTGATGTCACAAGGCGTGACAGGCGCATGCTGCTACGGAAGACCTGATTCCGCAAGCCTCGGCCGTCAGGCTTCAGGTCCCGCTGACATAGGGGTTCAGCTTGCGCTCGCGGCCAAAGCTGCTTTCCGGACCATGCCCGGGGATGAAGATCGTCTGGTCACCCATGGGCCACAGGCGCTGAACGATGGAGTCGATCAGCTGCTGATGATCGCCCTGCGGGAAGTCCGTGCGGCCTATGCTGCCGGCAAACAGCACATCGCCGACAAAGGCGCGGTCGATCTGCGGTGAGTGGAAGACCACATGGCCGGGCGTGTGACCTGGGCAGTGGCGTACGTTCAGCGTTTCCTGGCCGATGGTCACGGTGTCGCCGTCATGCAGCCAGCGCGTGGGCACAAAGGGGTCGGAGTGGGGAAAGCCGAACATGGCGCCCTGCTGGGGCAGACCGTCGATCCAGAACTGGTCGCCCTCATGCGGGCCAATGATGGGTAGCTCGTACTTGGCCGCCAGCTCGCTGGTGCCGCCCGCGTGGTCGATATGGGCGTGGGTGATCCAGATGGCCTTGAGATTCAGGCCCAGGCGTTCCACCTCCCACTCGATCTGCTCGATATCTCCGCCCGGGTCGATGACGGCCGCGTCCATGGTCTGGTCGCACCAGACGAGAGAGCAGTTCTGTTGAAAGGCTGTGACGGGGACAGTGTGATATTGCAACATGGGTGACTTGTATTTTTCAGGCGTTTGCGTAGTCTCGCGGGCTGCGAACCCCGCAAGCATGACACGGCATGACACGCGCATCAAAAATGCCCGCTCAGATTCTGGCGTCATCCCTCATTTGAGCTAGCATGGATGCGAGTGCCCCATTTTGGTGCGGGCTGCTAAAACGTATTTGTGCTGCAAGGCAGCGGGCATTCGCTTCATGGGAGGCGCCCCGACACAGTTTCAAGATCGTTCAGGCCGTGCCAATGCCCATGCAAGCAAGTTCCTCCTGCGGTAGGAATGGTTGGGGGGCGGGTCGGCCTGAAGGGAACCAGTTTTTAAACTCCAGGAGACTCCTCATGTCTACCTCTTCCAACCCGCCGACCGACGCCCAGCGTAGTGACGCCCAGCGTGGTGATGCCCAACTCATCGGCATCCCACGGGAAACCTTCCCGCTGGAAAAGCGCGTGGCCACCGTGCCCGATGTGGTCGAAAAACTCATCAAGCTGGGCTTTTCGGTCGCCATCGAATCGGGCGCCGGCGATGCCGCCAACTTCAGCGATGACGCTTATCGCGCAGTGGGTGCCGAGGTGCTGCCCAACGCTGCGGCGGTCTGGGCTGCTGCCGACATCATCTTCAAGGTGCGCCCGCCCACCCCGCAAGAAGTCGCGCTGATGCGCGAAGGCCAGATCCTGATCGACTTCATCTGGCCGGCCCAGAATCCCGATCTGATGCAGCAACTGGCTGCCAGGAAGGTGACGGTGCTGGCGATCGACTCGCTGCCCCGGACATTGAGCCGCGCGCAGAAGATGGATGCACTGACCTCCATGGCCGGTGTTTCGGGTTACCGCGCCGTGATCGAGGCCGCCAACGCCTTCGGCCGCTATTTCAACGGCCAGATCACGGCCGCAGGCAAGGTGCCGCCAGCCAAGGTCTTCATTGCCGGCGCAGGTGTGGCCGGTCTGTCGGCCATTGGCACGGCCGCCAATCTGGGCGCCATCGTGCGCGCCAACGACACGCGCGCCGAAGTGGCCGATCAGGTCACATCGCTGGGCGGTGAGTTCGTCAAGGTCGACTACGAAGAGGACGGAGCTGGCGGCGGCGGCTATGCCAAGGTGATGAGCGAGGGCTTCCAGGCTGCGCAGCGCCAGATGTATGCCCAGCAGGCCAGGGAGGCCGACATCATCATCACCACCGCGCTGATCCCCGGCAAACCGGCGCCCAAGCTGATCACGGCCGAGATGGTGCAGAGCATGAAGCCCGGCAGCGTGATCGTCGACATGGCGGCCGAGCAGGGCGGCAACTGCGAGTTGACCGTTCCCAACGAGGCCGTGGTGCGCCACGGCGTGACCATCATCGGCTACACCGACCTCGCATCGCGCCTGGCCAAGCAGTCGTCCACGCTGTACGCTACCAACCTGCTGCGCCTGACGGAAGAGCTGTGCAAGGCCAAGGATGGCGTGGCCGTGGTGAATATGGAAGATGATGCGATTCGCGGCCTGACCGTGGTCAAGGACGGCGAGATCACCTGGCCGGCACCGCCCATTGCCCAGGCGCCCAAGCCTGCTCCCAAGCCTGCAGCGCCCGTGGAGCAGAAGAAAAGCGGTCATGGCCATGGCGCTGCCGGCCCGCTGCCTGCCAAGACCTTGGCCATTATTTTTGCGATTGCCGCCCTGGCCTTCTGGTTCATCGGTGCCTACGCGCCGGCGGCCTTCCTGGGCCACTTCACGGTGTTCGTGCTGGCCTGCTTCATCGGCTACATGGTGGTGTGGAACGTGACGCCGGCCTTGCACACGCCGCTGATGAGCGTGACCAACGCCATCTCCAGCATCATCGCCATTGGCGCTCTGGTGCAGATTGCACCGCCGGGAACGGCGGGTACCGCTCGCCCTGATGACTTGATTCGTTGGCTGGCCTTTGCAGCGCTTGTGCTGACTGCCATCAATATGTTTGGCGGCTTTGCCGTGACACGTCGCATGCTGGCCATGTTCCGCAAATAAGAAGAACGAGCACAAGAGAGAAACACCATGTCCCAAAGTCTCGCAACGGTGGCCTATCTGGGGGCTGCCATTTTGTTCATCCTCAGCCTCGGTGGCCTGTCCAACCCCGAAACCTCGCGCCGCGGCAATCTGTTCGGCATGGTCGGCATGGCGCTAGCCGTGCTGGCCACCGTGTTCGGCCCACGCGTCGATGCCGGCGGCATCGCCTGGATCGTCGGCGCGCTGGTGGTCGGTGGCGGTATCGGCCTGTATGCGGCCAAGGTCGTCAAGATGACCCAGATGCCCGAGCTGGTCGCCCTCATGCACAGCCTGGTCGGCCTGGCCGCCTGTCTGGTGGGCTTTGCCAGCTATGTCGATACCTCCATCGAGCTGGCGGGTGCAGAAAAAGCCATTCACGAGGTGGAAATCTACGTGGGCATCCTGATCGGTGCCATCACCTTCTCGGGCTCGCTGATTGCCTTCGGCAAGCTCAACGGCAGGATAGGCGGCAAGCCGCTGCTGCTGCCCGCACGCCACTGGCTCAATCTGCTCGCGCTGTTGGTGGTGATCTGGTTCGGGCGCGAGTTTCTGCATGCCCAAACCGTGGCTGACGGCATGTTGCCGCTGATCGTGATGAGCGTCATTGCGCTGCTGTTCGGCGTGCACATGGTCATGGCCATTGGTGGAGCCGACATGCCCGTGGTGGTGTCCATGCTCAACAGCTACTCGGGCTGGGCTGCGGCGGCGACCGGCTTCATGCTGGGCAATGACCTGCTGATCGTCACCGGCGCGCTGGTGGGCTCCTCGGGTGCCATCCTGAGCTACATCATGTGCCAGGCCATGAACCGCAACTTCATCAGCGTGATTGCCGGAGGCTTTGGTTCCGGTGCTCCCGCCAAGAAGGGCGATGCTTCTGCGGCCGCAGAGCCCCAGGGCGAAGTGGCGCCCGTCAGTGCAGCCGAGACCGCCGAGATGCTGCGCGAGGCAAAAAGCGCCATCATCGTGCCCGGCTACGGCATGGCCGTGGCCCAGGCCCAGCACACCGTCAATGAAATCACCCGGACCCTGCGCGAGCAGGGAGTGGATGTGCGCTTTGCCATCCACCCAGTGGCGGGCCGCATGCCCGGCCACATGAACGTGCTGCTGGCCGAGGCCAAGGTGCCTTACGACATCGTGATGGAGATGGACGAGATCAACGAAGACTTCCCCGAGACCGACGTGGCCATCGTCATCGGCGCGAACGACATCGTCAATCCGGCAGCCCAGGACGATCCCGAGAGCCCCATCGCCGGCATGCCGGTGCTGGAAGTCTGGAAGGCCAAGACCTCGATCGTGATGAAGCGCTCCATGGCCTCCGGCTATGCGGGCGTGGACAATCCGCTGTTCTACAAGGACAACAACCGCATGCTGTTTGGCGATGCCAAGAAGATGCTGGATGAGGTGCTGGGGGCACTGAAGAGCTGATGAGATGGAGTGGCCTCTGCTGAGGCGCTCTGCCCCCTCTGCCGCCTTGCTTTGCAATGCGGGAGCCCGGTGTCCCGGGTTGTGGCATATGCCTATTCTTGAAATGCCTGCGGTTTTTGGCCGCAGGCATTTTTGCTGTCAGAGATGCTGAACGGCGATTTCACCGAGCAGCACGGCGGCAATCACCAGCATCAGCGTGCCCGACAGGCGCGAGACGGCAAGCGCGGCGGCGGGGCGCGAGCGCAGCACGCTTTGCGAGCCCCAGCCCACGCCGAAGTAGACCACGGCGCAACTGGCTGCATGGACGGTGCCCAGAGCCATGATCTGCGCAAACACCGGCCAGCTCTCGGCAGGCCGCACAAACTGCGGCAGCAAGGCCAGCAACAGCAACAGCTGCTTGGGGTTGAGGCCGCTGACGCTGGCTCCCTTGACCGTCCAGTGCCAGCGCGTGCCGCTCTCGGCATCGCCGGCGCTGCCTATGGCTGCCGGGCTGCGCCACAGGCCCACGCCCATCCAGGCCAGGTAGAGCGCGCCGGTGGCCGTCAAGGCGGTGAGCAGGGCCGGGTTGCGCGCCACCAGGGCGCCCACGCCTGCAGCCACGGCCAGCGTGGCCAGCAGCGCGCCGCAGGCCAGGCCCAGCGTGGCGGGCAGCACCAGCCGCCGGCCACGCAGACCGGCCGAGATCACATAGGCCCAGTCGGCCCCGGGCGTGAGCACCAGAAGAAAGGAGACGGCCCAGAAGGCGGTCAAGGCGGCGTAGGACACGAAATTCCCTCGAAAAGCGTTGATGCCGAGAGAATATGGAAGAGGAGAGAGAATGTGCTCTCAATATTCGCCGCATATCGGCTTGAAATTGGAAGAAACTGCCTCGTGAACTCGCTGGATCGAAAAATTCTTGCTGCGCTCGAAAACAATGGCCGCCTCACGGTGACCGAGCTGGCCGAGCAGGTGGGCCTGAGCCTGTCGCCCTGCCACCGGCGTGTGCGTGCGCTGGAGGAATCGGGCGTGATTCGCGGCTACCGCGCCGAGCTGGACCCCGCGGCGCTGGGGCTGGATTTCTCGTCCCTGGTCTTTGTCACGCTCAAGGACAGCAAGTCCGTGCCTGCGTTCGAGGACGCCGTGGCCCGGCTCGACAATGTGGTGCAGGCCCAGCGCCTGTTCGGCGATCCCGACTATCTGCTGCAGGTCGTGGTGCGCGATCTGCCTGCCTACCAGCGGCTTTATGACGAGCAGCTGACCCGGCTGCCCGGCGTGCTGCGCATGACTTCCACGCTGGTGATGAAGCATGTGGTGATCAACAGGCCGCTGACGTCTGCGATGGAATAAGCCATGAAAAAAGCGCCTGTGACGCGAATCACAGGCGCTTTGGTACAGCTGATTTTGCTCCATATTTCAGAGCGTCTGGCGCTTGTCCTTTAATGTCTTTCAGTTTGAATGGCTTCAAAACTTATATGAGGGAAGCGCTGCAAGCTCCTGAATCGGGAGCTTCGGAGCTCAGGAGCCCAGCTTGAGCGAGCCCTTCATGAGGGCCGAGTGACCGGGGAAGGAGCAGAAGAAGGCATAGTCAGTGCCAGCCTTGAGCTTGCTCGCATCGATATCGAACTTGGTAGTCTCGCCGCCACCGATCACCTTGGAGTGAGCCAGCACGCGTGCATCGCCGGCCTTCACATAGTCGGCGCCAGCACCAGCGGCCATGCCGTCGGTGATCACGGCCTGCATGTCGGCAGCGGTGCTGACCACGATGTTGTGGCCCATGGCGGTCTTGGGCATCTTGCCCACATGCTTGAGAGTCACGCTGAACTTCTTGCAGGACTTGGGCACATCGATGCTTTTGACATTGAACTGCATGGCATCGTTGCTTTCAACGACGGCTTCGCAGCCTGCCGCCATGGCGGGTGCGCTCAGGGCACCGACTGCACACAGGGCCAGGGTCATCAGGATCTTCTTCATTGGCTATTCCTTTTCCTAAAAGCGAAACGGGAACCGCTGTGGCCTTGTCGCCCTCCAGGTTCCGCAGTTCATTCTTTCGGAAACCTGCCCAGCCGGCTCAGTACAACTCATGCTCGCATGGGTTGTACTGTTGCACCTTGCGCTAACTCAATTCGCCGAACATGCGTGCGTTCACTGCCTTGCAGGTCGCTGCCGGCGTTGCTTGCGCGCTTCAGATCGCCATGTCGTAACCAATGGTGATGGGCGCGTGGTCCGAGAACTTCTCGCCCTTGTAGATGGACTCGGTGCGGGCCAGGGCCGCGATCGCCGGTGTGGCCAGGTGGTAGTCCAGTCGCCATCCCACGTTGTTGGCATAGGCCTGGCCCCGATTGCTCCACCATGTGTAGCAGGCATCCGTGGTGTCGGGCTGAAGCTGACGATAGACGTCGACCAGACCGCCGCTGGCCTCGGTCTTGTGCAGCAACTTGCTCATCCAGTCACGCTCTTCGGGCAGGAAGCCGCTGTTTTTCTGGTTGCCGCGCCAGTTCTTCAGGTCTTCCTTCTGGTGCGCGATATTGATATCGCCGCAGAGCACGAAGTCGCGCTCGGCCTTGAGGTGCATCAGGTGGCTGTGCATCTTGGCGAGAAAGCGGAACTTGGCCTCCTGGCGCAACTCGCCCGAGCTGCCGCTGGGAAAGTAGGCGCTGATGACGGAGAACTTGCGGCCTGGCGTGTCGAAGCGGGTTTCGACATAGCGGCCCTCGGCGTCGAACTCTTCGATATCGAAGCCCACGACCACATCGCTGGGCTCGTGGCGGGTATAGACGCCCACGCCCGAATAGCCCTTCTTCTCGGCAAAGTGGAAGTAGCCCTTCATGCCGGCCAACACCTCGAAGCGCCCGGCCATATCCGAAGCCTGGGCCTTGATTTCCTGGACGCAAATACAATCCGGCGCAGTGGCTTCGATCCAGGCTTCGGCGCCTTTGGTCGTGGCAGAGCGGATACCGTTGAGGTTGAGGCTGGTTAATTTGAACAAGGATGAATCCATGGTGGTGAGTGAGAAGCCAATGGGCGGTGCAGACCGTCTGGCGCAGGATTTTGTGCAGTTTGCCGTCGATGCGGGCGTGCTGCGTTTTGGCGAATTCAAGACCAAGGCCGGGCGCATCAGCCCGTACTTCTTCAATGCCGGCCTGTTCGACGATGGCGCCAAGATGGCCCGTCTGTCCGAATTCTATGCAAAAGCCATTCTGGCCAGCGGCATGGAGTTTGATATGGTCTTCGGGCCTGCCTACAAGGGCATCCCTTTGGCAGCCACGGTGGCGGTGGAACTGGCGCGGCAGGGCAAGAACGTACCCTTTGCCTACAACCGCAAGGAAGCCAAGGACCACGGTGAAGGCGGTACTTTGGTGGGCGCTCCCCTCAAGGGCCGCGTGCTCATCATTGACGACGTGATGTCGGCCGGTACGGCCGCGCGCGAGTCGATTGCTATCATCAAGGCGGCCGGTGCCGAGCCGCATGCCGTGGCTATCGCTCTGGATCGTCAGGAAATGGCGACAGAGAATGGCCAGGACGTGCCGCACAGCGCCGTGCAATATGTGCGCAATCAACTGGGCATGCAGGTCTGTGCGATTGCCAAGCTGGCAGATCTGTTGCTTTATCTCGAGCAGCAGGGTGGGGATGCCGGCCGCGAGCATCATGAGCGCGTGCTGGCCTACCGTCAGCGTTATGGTGTTGAAGACAAGGAATAAACACGCCAATGAAGCAGGCCTTGCATGCAAAACTGAGTTTGTATGTGGTAGCTACCGTCTGGGCAGGCGCCATGCCGGCTCAAGCCCAGGCCCCAGCCAATAGCGGCGGTATCTACGCCTGCACGGATGCCAATGGGCGGCGCATCACGGCCGACAGACCTATTGCCTCCTGCGTCGATCGCGAGCAGCGTGTGCTTGGTACCACGGGCGTCGAGTTGCGCCGCGTGGGCCCCACGCTGACCGATCAGGAGCGCAGTGCACAGGAGGCCAAGCGCCGCCAGGACCAGGCCGAGCAGCAACGCCTGCGTGAGGAGCGCTCGCGTGACCGTGCGATGCTGGCGCGCTTCCCCAATCAGGGCGTGCATGACGCCGCCAGAGCCGAGGCCATTGCCCAGGTCAACGATGTGATCGGCGTGGCCCAGCAGCGCCAGGTCGATCTCAAGGAACGCCGCCGCAAGCTCAATACCGAGCTGGAGTTCTATCAGAACGACCCGAAGAAGGCTCCCGCTAATCTGCGCCGCCAGCTGGACGACAACACGGAATCTCAGGCCGAGCAGCAGCGCTTCATCAAGCAGCAGGAAGAGGAAAAGCAGCGCATCAACCAGCGCTTCGATGCCGAGCTGCAGCAGCTGCGCAAACTATGGGCTGATCTGCAGCCGGCCGCAACGCGCTCGCACTGACGGCTGTGCCTTCAGTCTTCGTGGCCGTCTTTGTGCATGGCCATGACCCGACCCAGCAGCAGGGTCGCAATCCAGGCCACTCCGGCGATGATCAAGGGCATCTGCACCAGCAACGGTGCCTGAGCCATGAGCATCAGCGCATCGGCTTGCCACAGCGCCCCATAACCCTTGAACAAACCATAGGCCAGCCATAGCAGCAGGCCTGCGCTGGCAATGGCGGCCATGTTGCGCATATTGCGGCCGTCACGGCTGCCTGCGGGGATGCGCAGGGCGGTACGCCATAGCCAGCCCACGGCGGCCAGTACCAGCAGCACGCAGGCCGCAACGGACAGCGGCATCCACAACGAAAGAGGAATCAGCGACATGGCGCCGCACTTTAGCCCAGTTGATCCCTGGATGAAAAAGAAAATACCCACCGAAGTGGGCATGCATGAAGGGGCTTGTCAGCGGCTCAGTTTGCGCGCCAGACCACATGGTGGCCCGGCACAGACTGAATGCCCAGCACGGTGGCGTGGTGGGCGAGCAGCTCTTCGAAGGTCTTGGTGATTTCGCTGCTGGCAGTGCTGCCTTCATATTCCGTGGCCACCTGTGTCGCGGTAAAGGAACTGGCTCCAAAGCTTTGCACGATGTTGCGCAGCTTGTCGAGGTTTGGGGTGAACACGGCGTCCATGGCAGCAACTCCTTTTCGGGCAATCAAACCAGTACTGCCCATAGTTTATCCAGCAGCCCGTGTCAGGCAAGAGGGCCTTTGCCCGCATGGCTATTGATTGATGGAGAGCAAGGTGCGAATCACGTCGGAGCGCGTGATGACGCCGACCAGGGTCTTGCCTCGCAGCACGGCAATGAACTGCACGCTGTGCGATGCCAGCTCGTGCAGCAGATCGCCCATGGGTGTGTCTTCCTGCACACTCATCTCTGGTGCGCGCATCAGTTCCTGGGCTACGGATTGCACTTTGGATGGCCGGCTGCGCAGGCGCTGCCAGAGGTTTTGCTGCTGGCGCGCGCGGTGATCCTGCCAGAGCCAGTCGAACAGGTCGGCGCGCAGCACGCGGCCAATCAGCTCACCTTGCGCATCGACCACGGGAAGGCTTTTGATCAGATGGCGGTGAAACAGCTCGGCGACCTCTTCGAGCGGAGTCTGCGGGCTCACGGTCAGGAGCTTGGCGGACATGACGGTGCCGCAGTTCACGCTGGACAGCCGGCGCTTGATGGCTTCCTCCTCGGCGGCAGCCAGCAGCTCGCCCAGATCCTCGGGTGTCAGGTTGTAGCTTTGCTCGAAGCGCTGCAACAGCTGCTCCAGATCCTGCTCGCTCAGCGCCAGGCGCGTGGTGGGGCGCTGGGTCTTGGCCGCTTGATGCGGCTGGTGCAGGTAGGGACGGCCGCAGGCGCGGTGGTAGAGCACTCCGACTGCTGCAAGGACGCCTGAGAGCACGGCCATGGGAATCAGCAGATGCCAGCCCAGTGGCGCCATCTGGGCCGCAGCCAGTACCGTCAGCAAGGCCACGGCGCCACCCGGCGGGTGCAGGGCACGCAGCAGCAGCATCAGGGCAATGGCTCCTGCCACGGCCAGCGCGGCCAGCGAGGTCTGGGACAGCGTGGGAAACGCCCAGAGCAGCAGCAAGGTATAGAGTGCAGGCACGGTGTTGCCGACGACACAGTTCCAGGGCTGGGCCAGCGGGCTGCTGGGCACGGCGAAGACCAGCACGGCGGTGGCGCCCAGCGGTGCGAACAGGAACAGGGTGTTGGGAAAGAAATGCTCGACCAGCCCCACCAGAATGCCGGCCAGCGCCAGACCCAGACCTGCGCCGATGCTGGCGCGGATCAGCTCTTTCCAAGAAGGGCGCGAGGCCACCGGCCCCAGGCGCTGCCACATTGTTTGCATGACGGACATAGGCTCAGGCTACGGGGCGCAAATTTGATAGCTGCTCCCGCAATGTTGTATTGATTAATGCGGCAATTCTGTCAAAAAAAGCTCCACAGGGTGAGTTGTGGAGCTTTGGCGGGATTGGCGCCGCTTCAGGCGGTTGCGGCGGCTTGAACGGCTCCGGCACTCAGCATTTCGGCCAGCGGCTTGCGGCCCGAGGGCTGCTCGCGCTCGCGCAGATCGTCGGGCAGAGTGGCGGCATCGGCGCGGCGGCCCACGGCGATCACGCATTCGGGCACCAGATGCTCGGGCAGGTTCAGCACCTTGCGGGCTTCATCGGCAGAGAAGCCGCCCATGGCGTGGGTGGCCAGACCCATGGCATGGGCCTGCAGCGCCAGATAGCCCCAGGCGCAGCCCGCGTCGAAGCTGTGCTTGGCGGCGGAAGCCTGCCTGTCCGACAGCAGCACGATCAGCGCGCCGCCATTCAGGCACCAGCGGCGGTTGGCTTCGTTGGGGATCTGCGAGAACGCCTGCCAGTTCGCGTCATCGCGCAGGGCGTAGGCAAAGTGCCAGGGCTGCTTGTTGCTGGCCGAAGGCGCCCAGCGGGCGGCTTCCACCAGCTGCTCGATCTGGGCAGCGCTCAGTGCTTCAGGCACAAAGGCGCGCGGCGACATGCGCTCGATGAATTGCGCGTGGACGGGGACGGTACTGCTACGGGTGGTGCTCATGGTGATATCGCTGAACTGAAAAGAAAAGGGCCCGCCTACTGTACAGAGGCGGGCCCGAAACCATAGCGCAAGCTCCGGCCTTTGTGCCGGAGCCGGAAAATCAGGACTTCTGACCCGATTGCGCGCCGATACCGCGCAAATGGCGCTCCATGCGGAACATCACCAGCGCCATCATCACCATCACCAGGCAGGAAATCAGCAGCGTGGCAAAAGCCGTGTCCATGCCCAGAAACTCCCACTTTTCCTCATCGGGGTTGTCGCCGCGCAGCTTGGCGGCCGTGCGGTCGAACGACAGTGTGTAGTTGGTCAGCAAGGTATTGACGATCTGCGGGGCGGACTGCTGCTGCAGCTTCTTGGTCAGGCTTTCGTTGCCCAGCACCTTCTCCAGCGCTACGGGCAGCCCCTTGATGTAGGCCGCATACGAGCCCTCGCCATGCTCCATCTCGGCGGCCTGGGCACGGTCGTTGATTTCGGAGGCCAGGTTCACCGGATCCATCAGCATGGCGTCTTCGCCCGAAGCCTCGGCGGCTGCCGCAATCGCTGCATCGGCTGCAGCATCTGCGGCGGCACGGGCCATGCGGTCCTCGCGGGTCAGCGAGATGCGGCGAGCCGTCCAGGCGGCATCCACTTCGGCAGCGGCCGCGTCGGCAGCCTCCTTGTCGCAGCAGGAGTTTTCACGTGCCTCGCGCATCTTGATCTGGCGGTTGACATCGTCGGCCGAGGGCAGGGCATCGCCCTTGAGCAGGGGGTGGATGGGATCCAGCCCCTGGCTACTGTTTTCCGTTTCTACGCGTTTGCGCGCAGCCGTGTCCCGATAGATGAAACCACGCAGCAGGCCGTCGGCCTTGCGGAAATCCGGACGCAGGGCGGGGTCGGCCAGACGCTTTTCCATGGGCACGGCGTTGCCGAGTACGCTCAGGTCGCGACCGGTCTCTTCTTCCATGTACTTGAGGTCGTAGGGCGCATCCTTCCAGTTCAGCGCCGTTGCGCCGGCAGTGGCGGTATCGGGCTTCTTGGGCTTGTAGTGGTCCCAGATCCAGTGGCCCATGCCAAACAGCACAAAGATGGAAAAGGCGAGCAAGACAAGACGCAGAACTTGAATCAGCAAATCTTCTGCGCGGCGCAAGAGGGTCAGCATAGGCAGCAAATCCTTGTAAAAAGCTTGAGTGGTCTGCACTTTCAACTATGAAATTGGAAGCGCGTGAATGATCGCGATTGTAGGAAGCGAATCGGAAAGTCGTAATTTGTTACAGCTGAGTCGACAAATGCACGCTTCCGTCCTGCCCAGCCCTCGTTTTTGGGCCGGGGACGCCGGTGCTGCTCCTCTTCACTTCATGAAGGGGCGATGCACCCAGATCCTGTAACGGAATTACGAAACCGCTGTAATGGAGTTTTGATGGATCGAGGCTGGATCATGGGTAAGACGTCGCTGGATAAATCGAAGATCAAGTTTTTGCTGCTCGAGGGCATACATCCCTCCGCGCTCAAGGTGCTGCATGACGCGGGCTACACCAATGTGGAGGCACTGACCGGCGCGCTGGACGGCGAGGAGCTCAAGCGCAAGATTGCCGATGTGCACTTTGTCGGCATCCGCTCGCGCACCCAGCTCACGGCCGATGTGTTCGCGGCCGCGCAGAAGCTGGTGGCCGTGGGCTGCTTTTGCATCGGCACCAACCAGGTGGATCTCAACGCAGCGCGCGAGCGCGGTGTGGTGGTCTTCAATGCGCCTTACTCCAACACCCGTTCGGTGGCGGAGCTGGTGCTGGGCGAAGCCATTTTGCTGCTGCGCGGCATCCCCGAAAAGAATGCCGTCTCCCACCGCGGCGGCTGGAAGAAGAGCGCGGAGAATTCCTTCGAGATCCGCGGCAAGACGCTGGGCATCGTCGGCTATGGCTCCATCGGCACCCAGCTGTCGGTGCTGGCCGAAGGCCTGGGCATGAAGGTCATCTTCCACGACGTGGTGACCAAGCTGCCGCTGGGCAATGCCCAGCAGAGCAGCGGTCTCAACGAGCTGCTGGCCCAGTCCGACATCGTCACCCTGCATGTGCCCGAGCTGGCCTCCACCAACGGCATGATGGGGGCTGCCCAGATTGCCGCCATGAAGCCCGGCAGCATTCTCATCAATGCATCGCGCGGCACGGTGGTCGATATCGAGGCGCTGGCGGAATCGCTGCAAAGCGGTAAGCTGCTGGGCGCGGCCATCGACGTCTTCCCCAAGGAGCCCAAGAGCAACAAGGACGAATTCCTGTCACCGCTGCGTGGCATGGACAATGTCATCCTCACGCCGCATATCGGCGGCTCCACCATGGAGGCGCAGGCCAATATCGGTCTGGAAGTGGCGGAAAAGCTGGTCAAGTACAGCGACAACGGCACGACCACATCGGCCGTCAACTTCCCCGAAGTGGCGCTGCCCGAGCACCCCGGCAACAACCGCATCCTGCATGTGCACGAGAATCGTCCCGGCATTCTCTCTGCCATCAACCAGGTGTTTGCCGACAACGGCATCAATATCGCAGGTCAGTACCTGCGTACCGATGAAAAAGTGGGCTATGTGGTGATCGATATCGATGCCAAGTCCTCGGCGCTGGCGCTGGAAAAGCTCGCGCAGATTGCGGGCACCATCCGCTGCCGCGTGCTGTTCTGAAGCCTTGGCCGCTGAACGGAAAAGGAGACCTTGGTCTCCTTTTTTCATGGACCGGCCATTGGCGATGCCAGAAGCTGGCCCGAAGGGGCGCGGCGGACATGGTGTTGCGCGCCGCTGATGCTAGGCTTGTGCCGTTACAGACCCTCCCGCTTGCACAATGAATACACCAATCAAGAGAGAGTTCACCTTTCGTGGCGTGCTGCTTGGCGCGCTCATCACCCTGGCGTTCACCGCCGCCAACGTCTATCTGGGGCTCAAGGTCGGGTTGACCTTTGCCTCGGCGATTCCCGCTGCCGTGATCTCCATGGCGCTGCTCTATCGCTTCAAGGATTCCAACATCCTTGAAAATAATCTGGTGCAGACCCAGGCCTCGGCGGCCGGCACCTTGTCTTCGGTCATCTTTGTGCTGCCGGCGTTGCTCATGCTGGGGCTGTGGACGGGTTTCCCGTTCTGGCAGACGGCATTGATCTGCGCGGCCGGCGGCACACTGGGCGTGCTCTACACCGTGCCCCTGCGCCGCGTGCTGGTGGTGCAGTCCGCGCTGCCCTATCCCGAGGGCGTGGCTGCTGCCGAGGTGTTGCGCGTAGGCGATGAGCAGCGCCATCTCCACGATCCGGAGAACCAGGGCAAGCCACGCAGTTCGGGCTTGCGCGAGCTGGGCTGGGGCACGGGGCTGGCCGCGCTGTTCGGCTTTTTCAGCGGCGGTCTGCGCCTGCTTGGCGATGCCTTCAATTTCTGGATTCCCGCAGGCAGCGTGGCCTTTCGCGTGGCGGCAGGCTTTTCGCCCGCCCTGCTGGCTGCCGGCTATCTGATGGGGGCGGCCGCAGGCATTGCCGTGCTTGTGGGGCTGGCGCTGTGCTGGGGCGTGGTCGTGCCCTGGCTGACGGCCCAGGCTTCTCCTGCGGCCGGCCAGGCGCTCTCCGAGCTGTCCACCCAGCTCTGGGGCAGCAAGGCCCGCTTTCTGGGGGCGGGCGTCATCGGCATCTCGGCGCTGTGGACCGTGGCCACGCTGGCCAAGCCCATTGTCCAGGCGATTCGCAACCAGCCTGCACGCAGCGTCGCCGAGGGTGCCGGTGGCGATGAAACCGACAAGGACATGCCGCGCAGCTGGATGCTGACGATAGGAGCCGCCGCCCTGGGCGTTCTGTTCCTGGTGGTCAATGACTTCATCGCCGGGCATATGCCCGATCTGGCCGCCGGCGCGCGCTACGGCCTGGCGGCCCTGTGCGTGCTGTTCGCGGCCCTGTTCGGCTTTCTGGTGGCGGCGGCCTGCGGCTATATGGCCGGTCTGGTGGGCTCGTCGGCCAGTCCCATCTCGGGTATCGGCATCATCGCCACCTTGCTCATGGGCGTGGCCCTGCTGGCGCTGCATGCCCTGGTGCCGGCCTATACCAGCGCCGTCGCTGGGCAGATGGGCATTGCGCTGGTGCTGTTCATGGTTTCGGCCGTTCTGGCCATGGCTGCGATCTCCAACGACAACCTGCAGGATCTCAAGACCGGCTATCTGGTGGGGGCCACGCCCTGGCGTCAGCAGATCGTGCTCATCATCGGCTGCCTTGTGGGCGCGCTGGTCATACCGCCCGTGCTGGATCTGCTCTACAACGCCTACGGTTTTGCCGGCAGCATGCCGCGTGCCGGCATGGACCCGAATCAGGCCCTGGCCGCGCCGCAAGCCACGCTGATGATGCAGATTGCCAGCGGCATCTTCAAGGGCTCGCTGGACTGGAGCATGCTGGGTCTGGGCGTGGCCGTGGGCATTGTCGTCATCCTGATCGATCTGACCCTGCGCAAGAGCGGCAAGGGTGCGCTGCCACCGCTGGCCGTGGGCCTGGGCATCTATCTGCCGCCCACCATAGGCCTGACGCTGACCATAGGCGCGGTGCTGGGCTGGTGCATTGCCAGAGCCATCAAGGCCTATGCGCAGCGCGGCGGCAAGGACTGGACGGCGGCGGCCGAGGAGCGCGGCCTGCTGCTGGCCTCCGGCCTCATCGTGGGCGAGAGCCTGATGGGCCTGTTGATTGCGGCACTCATAGGCTTCAGCGGCAAGGATGCGCCGCTGGCCCTGGTCGGCGAAGGCTTTGCGCCCGCCATGTGGCTGGGCCTGGCCTATTTCGTGGGCCTGTGTGTGTTCTTTTATCGCCGGGTGCTGCGCAAATGAAGACAGGAAGATTCGACGGGGAACAGGCCGAATACCGCCAGGGCAACTTTGGCTTCGCCCATGAATGGCTGCAGGAGTTCAAGACGCTGGACGAGGTGTTGGAGCGGCTGGACGCGCTGCGTGCCGCCGACCCTGCACATCGCTATCTGTGCACGCTGGACGATGTGAGCCAGTGCAGCTACACCAGCGGCCATGCGAGCCAGGATGAGCGCCTGTATCTGGATGACCCCGAGGACATGGACTGGGAGGACCCGGCGCAGGAGCAGGCCCTGACGCTGGCTTCGCTGCAGCACCGCGTGGCGCAGCTGCAGCGGCCCGAGCTGGTGCAGGACTGGGTGCAGGTCTGCGGCACGCTGCTGCTGGCGGCCGAGGATGTAGATGCCCTGCTGCAGGCCAACGGCAGTCCCGAGGTGCTGCTCGACGAGGTGGTCTATGTCCAGCGTTTGCCCGTGCCCAGCGACGAGCTCATGATTGCGGGCCAGCCAAACGGCTATTTCAGCGCGGACTGGGACAGTTTTCAGAACCACGCTGTCATCCGCCATCTTGCGGTGCAATATGGCTATCGCTTCTTCGGCATGGGCGCCGCATGGATGGGGTTTGTGCGCAGCAGCCTGCCCGATGCGGTGCTGGTCGATCGGCTGATAGAGGATTTGCGCATGCTCTACGGCCAGGGGCAGGGCGAGGTGCGGGAACATGCGGGCTGGGTACAGCTGGCGTCTGTGCTGCTATCTCGGCGTACGCTGATGCTGGGCTATGCCGAGAATCTGGCCGAAGGCATGGGGCTGGATCAGCCGCCCTATGAAAGCGCCATGAAAAGCTGACAAGGCTGGATTCATCACCGCCGGAGCCGGCCATGGGATGCCCGGTTTCAGCGGTGATGGTTTTATAGTGTGCGGGCTACCCCCGCGGCGCAGGCCGCTTTTTGCAACTGAAGGAGAAACCAATGGCAGGTCATTTCGAGTTGAGCAAGAGCAGCGATGGGCAGTTCCGGTTTGTGCTGAAGGCCGGCAATGGCGAGATCATCCTCACCAGCGAGCTGTACAAGGCACGGGCGGCGGCCGAGAGTGGCATTGCCTCGGTGCAGACCAACAGCCCGCTGGCCGAGCGCTATGAGAAAAAGACCGCCAGCAACGGCAAGGAGCATTTCAACCTCAAGGCGGCCAACCATCAGGTTATCGGCACAAGCCAGCTCTATGCCTCGGCGGCCTCGCGCGATGCGGGCATCGAGTCCGTCAGGAAAAACGGCGCGACGACGGTCGTCAAGAATTTGACGGGCACTTGAAACGCATCGCCGGACAGCACCTGCTGGGAGCGTCTGAGGCCTTTCAGGCCGCTTTGTGATGCCCGTCCACGAACTGCTCTATGGCGCTCCAGAAGCCGTTGGCGCGGAAGATGGTCGAGTGATTCGCCAGGGCGAATTCCTGCACCTGCACAGCCTTGTCCCTAAGGCCGTGCAGCAGGGCGTCAGTGCGCTCGGGCTGCACCACCTGATCGCGTCCGGCGCGCAGCACCAGAATCGGCCCATGGTAATTGCGTAGATGCGCGGCAGAGTCGAATGGGTCGCGCAGCAGCAGTTCCACAGGCAGCCAGCCATACATGCCGCGCACCGTGTTCAGAATGCTGTCGAAGGGCGTGATCAGCACCAACTGGTCCGGCTGGCGCAGGTCGGCCACGGCAGCCGCCACGCCCGTACCCAGGCTGCGACCGATCACGGTGATGGGCAGCTCGGGGTGCAGGCGCCTGACCTCGTCGAACAAGGCCGCGGCATCCAGCTCCATCAGCTCTTGCGTGGGCTCGCCCTCGCTGGCGCCGTAGCCGCGGTAGGCCAGCATATAGATATCGCTGTGCGGCAGGCTGCGCGACAGCTGCTGGCGCCGGTGGGCAATGTTCTCGGCATTCCCGCCAAAGTAGATCACCGCATTGCGCGCCTTGCCGTCGGCCGGGTGCAGCTGCCAGCCCCGCAGCAGCACATCGGCGCGCTGCAGCGAGAAATCGGTGCTCTCGGCCGCCACCCGTGTGCCGCCACCCGGAAAAATCATCTGGCGCTGCTGCGCAAACATATAGCTGCAGATACAGATATAGACCGCCAGGCACAGGGCCAGCAGCCAGAGCAGGGGCTTGAGCAGCTTGGAGAACATGGAGCGCAAAGATATGGGGTTTGCGCCGGATTGTGCGCAGATTTGTGTGGGTTTGGTGTGCGCTTTACCTCGGCTTTATGTAAGCGGTGGTTTGAGGAATTGATAGCGGGTGGTGCGAGTGATGTCTACGTTTGGGGCTTGTTTGGCTCGTGGTGATGCTTTAGCTGTTTGCCTGATGTGGCGAGGCTGATTGCATGCCTGCTTTGCTTGCAGAGGGCGGGTCTCGGTCCGCCTGCCGACCGACTTTCTGCTGCCAGAAAGTCGGCAAAGAGCCAGCCCCTACTGCCCCCGTCCCTCCGGCTTCGCCTGCGGGCAACCTGCGCCGTCAAGCTCTTGGGGCTGTGCGGCAAAACTCACTGCGCGCTTGCAGCGCTCCGTTCAAACAGGTTGCCGCAGATTGGATGACGATGCAGTTGCACTCTGCGGTGCAACTGCCAGCCCCAAGAGCCTGCCGTCGCAGGCGTGGGCAAAAGGGGCAATACCGGGAGCGGGCTAGCTTCTTTGTCAAATTGATAGCTGTTACTGCAATCGGAATAAACACTTGAAGCCAATTTCGTCATGGCTCTCGCAGGCCGCACGCTCCCGTATCCACCCGTGTGTCAGCGCCTGCGGCGCGCGGTTCGGGCTGCGGGCATTGGCACCGAAGAGTGCCAATGCATCGTGCTCTGACTTGCGGCAACCTGTTTGAGCGGCGCGCGCAGCGCAAAGCGAGTTTTGCCGCACCGCAGACTGAATGGCGTGACGCAGGTTTGCCCGTAGCGAAGCGTAGGGACGCAGACAGTCGGGGCGCATTCTTGGGGTTACGTTTCTTGTGCGAGCAAGAAAGGTAACTCGCCTGCCGGGGCGAGACCCGGCCTCTGTCGTGTACAACAAAAAAGCGCTTTTTTGATAGCGGCCTACGTTGATGCGATTGAGCTAGAGGCTCATTTGGCTTGAAGTCTCTGTTTTAGCGACATGCCTGATTAGTGGACTGAGGGCGGGTCTCGGTCCGCCATGCCGACTTACTTTCTGCTGCCGGTATGCCGGACCACCAGAAAGTAAGCAAAGAGCCTGACCCTGCTGCCCTCGTTCCTTCGGCTGCGCCTGCGAGGGGAGCAGACACCTAACTATCACGCCCCCGGCAAAAAGTACCCCGCCTTGTGCTGATTCCGACTGCTGCTGACACATAGCTTCAACCGCGCCTCCATGTACTGGCGCACTTCCGAGCGGTCGCACATCTGGGCCAGGTCTTCCCAATAGAGCAGGCTGGTGAAAGAAGGCTTCGCGGACTCAGCCGCGTCGCCCTCGCTCACTTCTGCGGCGCGCGAAGGGGTGGGAACATAAATAGGTCCATTCACCGGGGCGTAGTGCTGCACGGGGCGGCCTGCTGCTTCCTCCTTGCGCCTGGAAGTCAGCACAAAGTAATGCTGGCGGGCGTCTGCCAGATGGGACTTCTTATCGGCGTCGAAGACCTTGTCCAGCCGCTCCAGCCCTTTGGCCACATCGGCGGCGTAAGTCCAGTTGCTCAGGTATTTGGTCTCGATGAACAGAAAGACCTGCCGTGCGGGGTCTGAGATGAGCACATCGGCCAGCTTGCTGCGCAGGCGTTCGTGGCACAGGTAGGCGTGGGTGTCGAAGGAGATATGGGGGGACTGAAGGCCGAGGTCTTCGCGGCCCGTGACTTCCTGGATGTAGCGGTTGAACTGGACGATGCGCTTGGCATAGCCGGCCGTGAATTCGTTGAAAAAGTAACCGGCAAAAAACTTGCTGCAGAGGTTGCGCTCTTTTTCGGATTCGATGAGTGAGGCGTTCGAGAAGATCACTGATTTTTTCCTGGGCGGGCGCCACAGGGCATGGGGACCGAGGACTGGGATGAGCTGCAAGTAATAAGGCCGCAGGCATATGCTGCCTGCGGCCCTGGAGCGTGCTCCCATTATCTGGGGGCAGAGGCACGCCTTGAGGGACGTGCTTGTAACAGAGTTAGGCCAGCTTGGCCTTGAGCAGCTCGTTGACCTGGCCGGGGTTGGCCTTGCCCTTGGACGCCTTCATGACCTGACCGACCAGGGCGTTGAAGGCCTTGTCCTTGCCGGCGCGGTATTGCTCCACGTTGGCGGGGTTGGCGGCGATCACCTCGTCGATGATGGCTTCCAGTGCGCCGGTGTCGTTGGACTGCTTGAGGTCCTTGGCTTCGATGATGGCGTCCACATCGGAGCCTTCACCGGTCCACAGCGCCTCGAACACCTGCTTGGCCGAGTTGTTGCTGATGACATTGCCGTGGATGCGGGCGATCAGGGTGCCCAGCTGCTCGGCGCTGACCTTGACCTGGTCCATGCCGATCTCTTCCATGTTCAGGCGGCGCGAGATCTCGCCCATGATCCAGTTGGACGCCAGCTTGGGCTGGCCGCAGGCCTTGGCGGTGGCTTCAAAGTAGCCGGCCATGGCCTGGCTTTGCGTCAGCGTGGTGGCGTCGTACTCGGGCAGGCTGTATTGCGCTACAAAGCGCGCGGCCATGGCGCGGGGCAGCTCGGGCATCTCGGCCTTGACCTGCTCCACCCATTCGGGTGCCACGACCAGCGGGGGCAGGTCGGGGTCGGGGAAGTAGCGGTAGTCGGCCGCGTCTTCCTTGGTGCGCATGGCGCGGGTCTCACCCGTGTCGGGGTTGAACAGCACGGTGGCCTGCTGGATCTTGTGGCCGTCCTCGATCTGCTCGATCTGCCAGAGGATTTCGTAATCGATGGCGATCTGCATATTCCTGAACGAGTTCAGGTTCTTGATCTCGCGGCGGGTGCCCAGGGGCTGGCCGGGCTTGCGCACGGAGACGTTGGCGTCGCAGCGGAACGAACCTTCCTGCATATTGCCGTCGCAGATGCCGATCCAGGTGACGATCTTGTGCAGCTCCTTGGCGTAGGCTACGGCTTCGGCGGTGGAGCGGATATCGGGCTCGGTCACGATTTCCAGCAGCGGCGTGCCGGCGCGGTTCAAATCGATGCCGGACTGGCCGATGAACTCGTCGTGCACGGACTTGCCGGCATCTTCCTCCAGGTGGGCGCGCACCAGGCGCACGGTCTTGAGGACGTTGTTCTTGCCTTCTTCCAGATAGAAGCTGACTTCACCGCCTTGCACCACGGGGATCTCGAACTGGGAGATCTGGTAGCCCTTGGGCAGGTCGGGGTAGAAGTAGTTCTTGCGCGCGAAGATGGAACGCGGCGCAATCGTCGAGCCCAGCGACAGGCCGAGCTTGATTGCGCATTCCACGGCCTTCTTGTTCATCACCGGCAGCGTGCCGGGCAGGGCAAGGTCAACGGCGCTGGCCTGGGTGTTGGGCTCGGCGCCGAAGGCGGTGCTGGCACGGCTGAAGATCTTGCTGTTGGTCGCCAGCTGGGTATGGGTTTCGAAGCCGATGACGACTTCGTAGCCATTGATTAGTTTCACAGTCATGTTCTTGCTTCAAAAAGTGGGCTGTATCCATGGCGCCGCGCATGAAACTGGCGCGGCCCGATCCAGGGACAGCGAGCAAGGGCCGCCCCGCAGCGAGGCTGTCGTCCCCCTTGAGGGGGAAGGCGCGAAGCGACTCAGGGGGTGTTTCATTTAAATGCCAACAGGGCTCTTCAGGTGGAAGTCTGTCGCTTGCTGGAAGCGGTGGGCCGCGTTCAGCAGCTTGGCTTCGCCGAAGTAGTTGCCGATCAGCTGCAGGCCCACGGGCATGCCGCCGTCGCCGAAGCCTGCGGGCAGGGACAGGCCGGGCAGGCCGGCCAGCGATGCGGGCAGGGTGAAGATGTCGGCCAGATAGTTGCTCACGGGATCGGCCTTGCCGCCAATGGCCCAGGCCGTCGTCGGCGCGGCCGCGCCGGCGATGACGTCGCAGTCCTTGAAGGCAGCCTGGAAGTCGTCGGCAATCATGCGGCGGATCTTCTGCGCCTGCAGATAGTAGGCGTCGTAATAGCCTTCGGACAGCACATAGGCGCCGATCATGATGCGGCGCTTGACCTCGTCGCCGAATCCTTCGGCGCGGGTCTTTTTGTACATGTCGTTGAGGTCTTCGTACTTGGCGGCGCGGTGGCCGAACTTCACGCCGTCAAAGCGCGACAGATTGGACGAAGCCTCGGCCGGAGCCAGGATGTAGTACACGGGCACGGACAGTTCGGTGCGCGGCAGGCTCACGGGAACCAGCTTGGCACCCAGCTTTTCGTATTCCTTGAGCGCTGCGTTGACGGCTGTGCGGACATCGTCGGACAGGCCTTCACCAAAGAACTCGGCGGGCACGCCGATGCGCAGGCCTTCGATCGAGTCACCCAGGCGGGCGCTGAAGTCCTCGGCGGGGTAGTCCAGGCTGGTGGAGTCGCGGTCCAGATCGGGGCCGCACATTTCGGAGAGCAGCAGCGCGCAATCTTCGGCGCTGCGGCCCATGGGGCCGGCCTGGTCGAGGCTGGAGGCAAAGGCGATCATGCCGTAGCGGCTGGCGCGGCCATAGGTGGGCTTGATGCCGGTGATGCCGCAGAACGAGGCGGGCTGGCGGATGGAGCCGCCGGTGTCGGTGCCGGTCACGGCCGGGGCCAGACGCGCGGCCACGGCAGCGGCGGAGCCACCGGACGAGCCGCCGGGCACGCGCTCGGTGTTCCAGGGGTTGCGCACGGGCTGTGCCGCGTCAAAGCCCACGGGGGCCACGGCCGAGTTCTCGTTGGCGCCGCCCATGGCGAATTCGTCGCAGTTGAGCTTGCCAAGGGTGACTACGCCGGCATCGGCCAGCTTCTTCACCACGGTGGCGTCAAACGGCGACTTGTAGCCCTCCAGCATCTTGCTGGCGGCGGTGGTGGGGAAGTCCTTGGTGACGAAGATGTCCTTGTGCGCAATGGGCACGCCGGCCAGCTTGCCGCCCTTGCCTTCGGCAATCAGGGCGTCGGCCGCCTTGGCCTGGGCCAGGGTGGCGTCTTCATCGATGGCGACAAAAGCGCCCAGCTGCTGGTGCTGCTTGGCGCGGGCCAGGAAATGCTGGGCGGCTTCGGTGGCTGAGACCTGCTTGGCGCGCAGCTGCGCGGCCAGCTCGGCCACGCTCAATTGGTGGAGTTCGGTTTGGCTCATGTTCTGATGTGTCCCGCGCGTTTATTCGATGACCTTGGGCACGAGGAAGTAACCCTTTTCGGCTGCAGGGGCGTTCTGCATGTTGGCGTCGCGGTTATTGCCCTCACTTACCAAATCGTCACGTAGCCGTAAGGCGACGTCCTGGATGGCTGCCACCGGATGTGACAGAGGGCTGACGCCTGAAGTATCCACAGCCTGCATTTTTTCGACGATGCCGAAAAAGTTGTTTAGTTGCGCGAGCATGCGCTTACTTTCGTCTTGCGACAGTTCAAGGCGGGCCAAGTTGGCGATGCGCGCAATGTCTTGATCGTTCAATGCCATAGAAATTATTTAACAGGGCCGCCGCGTGTAAAGCAGTGTTTCTAACCCTGACAGTAGAAGTTATTCACAGGGGATACGGTATTATCTCGGCTTTGCCGCAATACCTCCGTTCGGCTGGTCATTGTGCAAAAAATGCCCACCACCCAGACTCCATTACCTTACATCCCGGCGACGGCTAGCCGATGCGCAAGCCGTGCCTGAGAGGACCCTGAATGTTCGGAGCTTTCCGTCGGTACTTCTCCACCGACCTTGCCATTGACCTTGGCACAGCTAACACCCTGATTTTCGCCCGAGACAAGGGCATTGTTCTGGACGAACCTTCGGTGGTTGCGATCCGTCACGAAGGCGGCCCCCACGGCAAGAAGGTGATTCAGGCTGTCGGCCGCGAAGCCAAGGCCATGCTGGGCAAGGTGCCCGGCAACATCGAAGCCATTCGCCCCATGAAGGACGGCGTGATCGCCGACTTCGTGATCACCGAGCAGATGATCAAGCAGTTCATCAAGATGGTGCATCCGCGCTCGGTGCTGACGCCCAGCCCCCGCATCATCATCTGCGTGCCCTGCGGCTCCACCCAGGTCGAGCGCCGCGCCATCAAGGACGCCGCCGAAGCTGCGGGTGCCACGGCCGTGTACCTGATCGAAGAACCCATGGCTGCCGGCATCGGCGCGGGCCTGCCCGTCTCCGAAGCCTCTGGCTCCATGGTGGTGGACATCGGCGGCGGTACGACCGAAGTGGGCGTGATCTCGCTGGGCGGCATGGTCTACAAGGGCTCGGTGCGCGTGGGTGGCGACAAGTTCGATGAATCCATCATCAGCTATATCCGCCGCAACTACGGCATGCTGATCGGCGAGCCCACGGCAGAACTGATCAAGAAGCAGATCGGCTCGGCCTTCCCCGGCTCCGAAGTCAAGGAACTGGAAGTCAAGGGCCGCAACCTGTCCGAAGGCGTGCCGCGCAGCTTCACCATCTCTTCCAACGAAGTGCTGGAAGCGCTGACCGACCCCCTGAACCAGATCGTTTCCGCCGTGAAGAATGCGCTGGAGCAGACGCCTCCCGAATTGGGCGCCGACATTGCCGAGCGCGGCATGATGCTGACCGGCGGCGGTGCGCTGCTGCGCGATCTGGATCGTCTGCTGGCCGAAGAGACGGGTCTGCCCGTGCTGGTGGCCGAGGAGCCGCTGACCTGCGTGGTACGCGGCTGTGGCATGGCACTGGAGACCATGGATCGCCAGGGCAGCATCTTCACCAGCGATTAATCGCTGTGCAATGTGGTGTTTTGCGGCACGCGGCATAGTGCGCGTACCGCAGCCACTTCCATGAACAGGGCCTGAGTCCGTGATACGCCTGCATACCGCGCTCTCTTTTTGCATTCCTTCTGATCCAGGAGGCCGTGCGCATGCGGCCATGTCGCGGGAGCACGCATGAGCCTGGACACCCTGGACCACCGCGCTCCATCACTGTTCAAGCAACAGGCCTCGCGCACTTCCCAGCTTGCCCTCTACAGCGCCTTGGCGCTGTTTTTGATGGTGGCCGACGCGCGCTTCAAGATCACCACGCCGGTGCGCGCGGCCTTGTCGGTGGCGCTGTCGCCCGTGCAATGGTTGGTGGCCCAGCCCGTGCTGGCCTACCAGAACGCCAGCCGCTATGCCGAGGTGCAGCAGCAGGCCGTGGCCCGCGAGGATGCTGCGCGCAAGGAGCTGGTCGTCATGGCTCAGCGCGCCGAGCTGGCCGACGAGTTGATCAAGGAGAACGAGCATCTGCGCTCCATGCTGGAGTTGCGTGAGCGCTCGTTGACGCCGGGGCAGGTGGCCGAGGTGGTCTATGACAGTCCTGACCCCTATACGCGCCGCGTGGTGATCGACAAGGGGCAGGCGGACAATATTGCGCCGGGCTCGCCCGTGCTCGATGAAAAAGGCGTGATAGGTCAGGTCACGCGCGTCTATCCGACGCGTGCCGAGGTCACGCTGCTGATCGATCGCGATCAGGCCATTCCCGTTTTCAACCCGCGCACTGGCGCGCGCAGCGTCGCCTATGGCGATGCATCCTCGACCCGCGCCGGCGGATTGGAGCTGCGCTTCATGCCCAGCAACGCCGATGTACAGGTGGGCGATCTGCTCACCACCAGTGGTATTGACGGGCTTTATCCCACGGGCCTGCCCGTGGCCAAGGTGGTGACCGTGGACCGCCGTGCCGACTCTGCCTTCACCCGCATCTACTGCGAGCCCGTGGGCCGTGTGCAGGGCGTGCGCCATGTGATGGTGCTCAAGCCCCAGGGCCGTACCGAGCATCCCGAGGCCGCCAATATGCAGGCCCAGGCCGATGCCGAGAAGGCCGACCGGGCTGCCAAGGCACGTGGCAAAAAGGAGGCGGCCGCTGCCGAAAAGGAGAAGGCCGCCGCTGAAAAGGCGGGGACCAAGGCCGCCAAGCCTGCAAAGGATCCTGCATGATCATGCCGCGCGGCCAGCAGCTGTTGCTGCCGGTCAATCCTCTGTTCATCGTCGTCACCCTGGTGATAGGCCTGGCCGTCAACATGCTTCCGCTGGGCCGCATCGTCTGGCTGCCGGACATGTTGCTGCTGCTGCTGGCCTTCTGGAGTCTGAATCAGCCGCAGCGCGTGGGCCTGGGTATTGCCTTTGTGCTGGGGCTGATCATGGATGTGGACCGGGCCTCGCTGCTGGGCCAGCATGCACTGGCCTATACCTTGCTGGTCTTCGTGACGGGCTGGATGAGTCGCCGCCTGCTCTGGTTCTCGAGCCCCGTGCAGGCCCTGCACCTGTTGCCGGTGTTTGCTGCGGCGCACGGCATTCAGGTTCTGCTGCGTGTGGCGACGGGAGGTATCTTCCCCGGGCTGGAGTTTCTGATAGCTCCAGTGATCGAGACCTTGCTGTGGCCTGTGGTCAGCGCTTTGCTGCTGGCGCCGCAGCGCCGTGCGCCGGACAGCGATGAAAACCGGCCTCTGTAGATGAAAGCCCCCTTGAGTCGCTGCGCGCCTTTCCCTCTCTCGCTTCGCGGGGGGGAACGACTGCCTCGCTGCGGGGCGGCCCTTGCTTGCAGTCACTGGTTTGGCGTGCGGGGAGCCTGCGCATGATGGAGATTCGCAACACCGAAGTCGAGCTGCAGCGCTTCCGGATGCGTGCAGTCGTCATGGGCTGCGTGGTGTTCCTGGCGTTCTGTCTGCTGGTCTGGCGTCTGCTGGTGCTGCAGGTCGAGCGCCATGAGGAATTTGCCGAGCGGGCCGAGAGCAATCGCACGGCGGTGGTCCCCATCGTGCCCAACCGGGGCCAGATCCTGGACCGCAACGGCGTGGTGCTGGCGACCAATTACTCGGCCTATACGCTGGAGATCACACGCTCCAAGGTCGAGGATCTGGACGAGACCATCGAAGGGCTGTCCGGGGTCATAGAGATCACACCGCGCGACCGCCGCAAGTTCAAGCGGCTCATGGATGACTCCAAGAGCTTTGAGTCGATTCCGATCCGCTCGCGCCTGACGGATGAGGAAGTCGCCAAGTTTGCGGCCCAGCGCTATCGCTTTCCGGGTGTGGACATCAAGGCCCGCCTGTTTCGCACCTACCCGCTCAAGGAAACCGGCAGCCATTTGATCGGATACATCGGTCGTATCAATCAAAGGGAAAAGGAAGAGATCGACGACTCCGACGATGCCGCCAACTACCGTGGCACCGAGGTCATGGGCAAGCTGGGTGCCGAAAAGAGCTATGAACTGCAGCTGCACGGCCAGACCGGCTGGGAGGAAATGGAAACCTCGGCTGGCGGCCATGCCGTGCGTCGTCTGGGCAGTCGCCCTGCCACGCCGGGACACAGCCTGCAGCTGTCGGTGGACATCAAGCTGCAGAAGATGGTGGAAGACCTCTACGGCAACCGCCGTGGCGTGGCCATCGCCATGGACCCGCGCAATGGCGAGGTGCTGGCCATGGTCAGCAAGCCGACCTACGACCCGAATCTGTTTGTCGACGGCATCGACCAGGAGAGCTGGAAGGCGCTCAACGAATCGCTGGACCGCCCCTTGCTCAACCGCTCCATGCGCGGCACCTACCCCGTGGGCTCGACCTACAAGCCCTTCATGGGCCTGGCGGGCATAGAGACCGGCAAGCGCACGCCGGGCACGGTGATCCAGGACGGCGGCTCCTGGACTTTCGGCGGCCACACCTTCCGCTCCGGCCATGCGCTGGGCCCGGTGGATCTGGCGCGCGCCATCCAGCATTCCAGCAACGTCTATTTCTACACTCTGGCCAACGAGATGGGCGTGGATGCGATCCACGACTTCATGAAGCCGCTGGGCTTTGGTCAGATCACCGGCATCGACCTGCCCGGCGAGGTGCGCGGCGTGCTGCCCAGCAAGGAGTGGAAGCGCAAGACCTACAAGCGCGCAGCCCAGCAGCAATGGTTTGCAGGCGAGACGATTTCTCTGGGTATCGGCCAGGGCTACAACAACTTCACCATCCTCCAGCTCTCGCATGCGCTGGCCACGCTGGTCAACAACGGCATGAGCTTCACGCCCCATGTGGGCAAGGAGCTGATCGACTCCGTCACCGGTACGCGCACGGCCATTGTTCAGCCGGCCCCCGTCAATCTGGGCTACAAGCAGAGCAATGTCGATGCCGTCAAGCGCGGCATGGTCGGAGTGGTGACCGGCGGCACGGGCCGTGGCGTCTTCGGCAGTGCCAGCTATCT
This sequence comes from Comamonas sp. F1-6, assembly GCF_039581415.1. Lineage (NCBI taxonomy): Bacteria > Pseudomonadati > Pseudomonadota > Betaproteobacteria > Burkholderiales > Comamonadaceae > Comamonas > Comamonas sp. F1-6. The sequence goes on along the minus strand of NZ_JBCPWN010000028.1, from coordinate 20,275 downwards.
GTCGGGCGGCAAGACCGGCACGGCCCAGGCAGTGAGCGTGGGCCAGAAGGAAAAGTACAACGCTGCGCGTCTGGCCGAGTACCAGCGCGACCACTCGCTCTATATCGCTTACGGCCCGGCCGAAGCGCCCAGGATTGCCGTGGCCGTGATTGTGGAGAATGCCGGCTTCGGTGCAGCGGCTGCCGCGCCTATCGCACGCCGCATACTGGACTACTGGCTGGTGGGCAACTATCCCAGCGAGGCTGATATCGCTGCCGTGCGCCAGGGCAAGGCAGGCGCACCGATCGGCACGCCGCGTCGTGTGGAAGATATCTCGGTGCTGTCCGACGACGAAACAGCACCTTGATAAATTGATAGCTGTTAACGCTTGCTGTGTAATGGTTTAACGCAGAAAAGCGTCATAACCAGTTTTCAGAATCAGCAGGCTGACCACGCCGATGAAAATCGTGCGCACAAAGCCCGTGCCGTGGCGCAAGGCCATCCAGGTGCCCAGCATGCTGCCCAGCACATTGGCCACGGCCAGCGGAATCGCAAAGTGCCACCAGACATGGCCCTTGAGCGTGAACAGCAGCAGTGCCGCGGCGTTGGAGGCCAGGTTCAGCAGCTTGGCGCTGGCCGAGGCGTTGAGGAAGTCATAGCCCAGCAGGCGCACGAACAGGAACACGAAGAAGCTGCCTGTGCCCGGGCCGAAGAAGCCGTCGTAGAAACCGATCAGCAGGCCGATGGCGCTGGCGGTCAACATCTCGGTGCGCCCTGCCAGGCGCGGCTCGTGGTCGCGGCCCAGCTCTTTTTTGGCCAGGGTGTAGCCCAGCACGCCCAGCAGGATGAAGGGCAGCAGCTTGCGCAGAAAATCGGGCGAAATCAAGGTGACGGCCCAGGCTCCGAGAAAAGCTCCCACCAGCGTCGTGCCGATGGCGGGCAGCAGCGTAGCCCAGGTGATATGCACACGCTTGCTGTACTGCCAGGCGGAAATGGCCGTGCCCCAGACGGCGGCACTTTTGTTAGTGCCAAACAGCGTGGCGGGCGTGGTGGTGGGGAAGGCTGCAAACATGGCCGGCACCAGAATCAGTCCGCCGCCTCCCACGATGGCGTCAACAAACCCGGCCAGGGCCGAGGCGAGGGAAACAAGAATCCATTCCATGGAGCAAATGCCTGCAATTGGTGCATGCCGTGAGCAACGCGCGTTGCCGCTGGGCGGCGCTGCCGGAGGCGGGATGAAGAAGCCAGGGAGAGAGCGGGCTTGAATGCCCGAGGATGGCGCCGGCATTGTCGCACCGCTGCCTCAAGCCTGTGCGAAGGCATAAAAAAAGCGCCCACTGTGGGGCGCTTTTGAACGCATCTTTGATGCTTTTATATGTATTGGTCTGGTTGTGTCGAGTTGTCTCCTCGGCCCTCCATGCTGCTTCGTGGAGCAGCGAGAGTGACGAGAATGTAAGGGCTGCACCTGTGTGGTGCATTGGGGAATTCCCTTGGGTTATATCAAAAACGTCTGACAAATGAATCAGAAAGTTTCGTGACATCCTTATGAGTTTTGAGATATTTCAAAAACAATAGCGTCATATGCTTATAAGCAAAAGATCTCTGAGGGCTTTGATTCATGGGGCATGACGCCGCGCGGAATTCTTCCGCTCGGACAGACGTTGCGCTCCAGAGCGAATTTCGGGCGCTGACGGGCTTTTCGCAGTGAATCGCTCGGCTTTTCGAGAGGCCGTTTTTCAGGTCGCGTCACGAATCCACTGCGCCGCCTTCTCGGCCATCATCAGCGTCGGGCTGTTGGTATTGCCGCTGGTGATGGTGGGCATGGCGCCGGCATCGACCACGCGCAGACCCTGCACGCCTCGCACCTTGAAACGGCTGTCCAGGACTGCCATCGGGTCGTCGGCGCGTCCCATCTTGGTCGTGCCTACGGGGTGGAAGATGGTGGTGGCGATATCACCGGCTAGACGTGCCAGCTCTTCGTCGCTCTGGTATTGAGCACCGGGTTTGAACTCTTCGGGTTGGAAGCGCGCAAGCGCCGGCTGGCTGACGATGCGCCGCGTGACGCGCAGGCTGTCTGCCGCCACCTGCCGGTCTTCTGCCGTGGATAGGTAATGGGGTGCAATGGCCGGAGCCTGGCGGAAATCCGCACTTTGCAGTTGCACCGTGCCGCGGCTGCTGGGGTTGAGGTTGCAGACGCTGGCGGTGAAGGCGGCAAAGTCGTGCAGCGGCTCGCCAAAGGCATCCAGCGACAGCGGTTGCACGTGATATTCCAGATTGGGGTGGGCCAATGCCGGATTGCTGCGTGTAAAGGCACCGAGTTGCGAAGGCGCCATGCTCATGGGGCCGCTGCGCTTGAGTGCGTATTCCAGGGCGATGGCCGCCTTGCCCCAGAGACTGCCGGCCATGGTGTTGAGCGTCTTGGCGTTCTGCACCTTGTAGACCGAGCGGATTTGTAGATGGTCCTGCAGATTGGCGCCCACGCCGGGCAGATCGCGGCGCACAGCCATCCCATGGCGTTGCAGCAATTCGCCGGGGCCTATGCCCGACAGCTGCAGGATATGCGGCGAGTTGACCGCACCCGCGCAGAGCAGCACCTCGCGCCCGGCCTGCACAGTCACCATCTCCTCTCCGGTCCAGACTTCGGCGCCGGTGCAGCGCTGGCTGCCGTCCGGCAGATCTTCCAGAATCAGCCGGCGCACCTGGGCGCGGGTCCACATCTCGAAGTTGGGACGGCCGTAGCAGGTGGGGCGCAGAAATGCCTTGGCAGTGTTCCAGCGCAGACCTGACTTCTGATTGACTTCAAAGTAGCCCACGCCCTCGTTGCAGCCGCGGTTGAAGTCGTCGGTGGCAGGAATGCCTGCCTGCTGCGCGGCCTGGGCAAAGGCGTCGAGTATGTCCCAGCGCAGACGCTGCTTCTCCACGCGCCACTCGCCGCTGCCGCCGGTGCTCTTGCTGCCGTGCAGGCGCATGAATTCTTCGCTGGCGCTGCCGACGGCGTCGAGACGCCAATGGTCTTCATGCTGTTTGAAGGCCGGCAGGACCTGCTCCCAGCGCCAGGTGTCGTCGCCGGTCAGCTCGGCCCATTGCTCGTAGTCGCGGGCCTGGCCGCGCATATAGATCATGCCGTTGATGCTGGAGCAGCCGCCCAGTGTCTTGCCGCGCGGGTAGCGCAGGCTGCGACCGTTGAGGCCGGGATCGGGCTCGGTCTGATAGAGCCAGTCGGTGCGCGGGTTGCCTATGCAATAGAGATAGCCGACGGGGATATGGATCCAGTGGTAGTCATCCTTGCCGCCGGCTTCGATCAGCAGAATCCGGTGATTCTTGTTGCGGGTGAGACGGTTGCACAGCAGCGAACCTGCTGTGCCTCCGCCGATGACGATGTAGTCGAACTGGGTATCACTCATGGGCAGATCAAAAGGCCGGTACAGCTAGGCGCAGAGGCCAGAGCATCAGGCAGTCATGGGCAAAAAGGCTGGTTCATTAGGTGTGATGAGCTTGCGGGTGTCGATAGGGAAAGCGCTCGCATACTCCTGTTTTGGAAGCTGTCGGCGCAGTACTGGTTTTGACTTTCGCGGATTTTTGATAAAAATTGCAACGCTATCATTACGTGGCATGCGGCAGCGGCCTACGTGCTGCGCTTGGCATGTTCCCGGCGTGGCGCGTTATGCTGGCCCCTACGGCCAGCCCGCCTCCCTCAAGTTCTAGGAAGCTTTTCTTTGTTCAGCTCAGACCAACTACCTCAATGTCCGCTGCAGTCCCGCGAGGGTCAGCAATGGGCCGTGCCTGTGGGCCGCTGGAGTGCAGCAGAGCTGGGCGACCGCCATATCTGGCGCCGGCTGGCGCCGCAGATCAGGGCGGTGCCCAAGGGCGCGGCCTGGGATTTGCAGCAAATGGTCTGGTTCGACCATATCGGTGCGCAGCTGCTGTGGGAGCAATGGGGCAAGGCCTGGCCGGCCCACTTGCTGACGACCAAGACCCAGCGCTCCATGCTGGAGCGTGTGGCCAGGTTCAGCGAAGTGCCCGAGTCCAAGCCCGAGCCCTCGGGATGGATGTGCGAGGTCAATCGACTGGGCCAGATGGTGATCGATGCCTGCGGGCACTTTTCCAACTTGATCCAACTGGTCGGTCAGTTGCTGCTGGACTGCCTGCGCCTGCTGCGCAATCCGTTTCGTGGCCCCTGGCGCGATATTTCGGGCCACCTCTATGCGACAGGGGCGACCGCCTTGCCGATCACGGCACTCGTCGGCTTTCTGATCGGCGTGGTGCTGGCCTATTTGATGGCGCTGCAGTTGCGCCAGTTCGGGGCCGAATCCTTTATCGTCAACATTCTTGGCATTTCGCTGATCCGCGAACTCGGGCCGCTGCTGGCGGCGATTTTGGTGGCTGGGCGCAGCGGCTCGGCCATCACGGCGCAAATCGGCGTGATGCGCGTGACCGAAGAGCTCGACGCCATGCAGGTCATGGGCATTTCCCAGGGCTACCGGCTGGTGCTGCCGCGTGCGCTGGCGCTGGCCGTGTCCATGCCGCTGGTGGCGTTGTGGACCATTCTTGCTGCATTGGCTGGCGGCATGGTCGCGGCGGACCTGACCATGGACATCACGCCCTCCTATTTCGTGCAAAGCCTGCCTGCGGCCGTGAAGATCGGCAATCTGGTGCTGGCCATGGGCAAGTCCGTGGTGTTTGGCGTGCTGATCGCCCTGATCGGCTGCCACTGGGGCCTGAAGGTAGAGCCCAATACTCAGAGCCTGGGTCGCGGCACCACGGCGGCGGTGGTGTCATCCATCACCATGGTCATCATCGTGGATGCCATTTTCGCCATCCTCTTCAGAAATGTGGGCTTTTAGGATGAACTACCCCCTGTGCGGCTTCGCCGCTTCCCCCCAAGGGGACGACACCTTCGCTGCGGGGCGGCCCTTGCTCGGCGTTTCTGGCTTGGGTCGCGCCAGCCTCGTGGAGCGGGGGGCACGCAAATGACAGAGGTGATGCACAACCGCCGTATCGAGGGTGCCGTGGGCGATTACGCGCCGCCGCAGGATGTGAAGCCGCTGGTGCAGGCAGTGGACCTGTGGACCGAGTTCGGCGAGGGCGAGTCGCGCTTTGCCGTGCACCAGGACTTGAACTTCGATGTCTACCCGGGCGAGATTCTTGCCTTGGTGGGCGGCTCCGGCACGGGCAAGACGGTGCTGCTGCGCCAGATACTGGGGCTGCTCTCGCCATCGCGCGGCACGGTGACCGTGGATGGCAGGCCCTCGCGCGAGGTCATCAGCGGCGAGCTGGCGGCGAGTCAGGTGGGCATGCTGTTCCAGCAAGGGGCGCTGTACTCGGCCTTCAACGTGCTCGACAACATCGCATTTGCGCTGCGTGAGCAGGGCACCCTGTCCGATGCCGTGGTGCGCGATGCGGCCATGGTCAAGCTGCAGATGGTGGGCCTCAAGCCCGAGCATGCCTCGCGCATGCCTGCAGACCTGTCGGGCGGCATGATCAAGCGTGTGGCGCTGGCGCGCGCGCTGATGATGGATCCGCCGCTGCTGCTGCTCGACGAACCCACAGCGGGGCTGGACCCCAAGGGCTCGGACGAGTTCTGTGAGCTGCTGCGCGATATCCATGCCGAGCTGGGCCTGACCGTGATCATGGTCACCCACGATCTGGATACGCTGTTCGCGCTGTCCACGCGCGTGGCCGTGCTGGCCGAGAAAAAAGTGCTGTTCACCGGAGCTCCGCGCGACGTGGCCCGGATCAAGCACCCGTTTATTGAACATTTCTTCCAGGGAGAGCGTGGCCGCCGTGCCATGGCCCCGGTGCAAGGCGGCGTGGCCGCAGAGGAAAGCTGATGGAAAACAAGTCCCATGCCATGGCTGCCGGCATCTTCGTGCTGGTGGTGGCGACCCTGCTGGCAGGGCTGGCCGTCTGGCTGACGCGCGACAACCGCGAATACCAGCTCTATGAAATGTCCACCAAGGACGGAGTCAGCGGCTTGCAGCCCCAGGCCACGGTGCGCTACAAGGGCGTGCCCGTGGGCAAGGTGGTGCGCATCGGCTTTGACCCGCAGATTCCTGGCAATGTGCTGATTCGCATTGCCGTGGGCGAGGACACGCCGGTCACGCCGGCCACCTACGCCCAGCTCGGCTATCAGGGAGTGACAGGTCTGGCACATATCCAGCTCGACGATGACAGCAAGTCTTCGCAACCGCTCAAGCCCGGGCCCAGCGGCCTGCCGCGCCTGCCCATGAAGTCATCGCCGCTGAACATGCTGGCCGACCAGGGGCCGGTGCTGCTGGAGCGGGTTGACGAAATTTCACGCCGCCTCAATTCCATGCTGGGTGAGGACAACCAGAAGCGGGTGAGCGTGGCGCTCGACAATATCGCTGCCGCATCCGGCGGGATCAAGGATCTGGCCGAGACCATGAACAAGACGGCCAAGGACTTTCCGCAGATCACGGCAGATGCGCACCAGACCCTGCAGTCCCTTACCAAGGCCGGCAATGCCGCCACAGGCGTGGCGACCGATCTGCAACAGACCGTGCACAAGGTCAATGCCCCCGACGGCCCGCTGCAGCAGATTGCCGAGGGCACGCAGGCCCTGTCGCAGGCGGCCGAGTCGCTGGGGCGCAGCACCTTGCCGCGCATGAACGGCGCGGCTGACGATGTCTCGCGCGCCGCGCGCACCATGGGCGCGGCCGCGGGCCGCTTCAATGACAACCCGCAATCCGTCATCTACGGCCAGGGAATGGGCTTGCCAGGCCCCGGCGAGCCAGGGTTCGTGGCTCCGGCCAAATGAACCCGCAACAAGGACACGACTTGCGCCAATTCGGATCAGGCAGGCTGTTTTTCGATGGAAATGCCTGCTACTCATTCTGGCTGGCCTAAGTCCCAAAGGAATCAATATGGCAGACACAAAGATTTCACTCACCGGCCGCGGAGCATGGCGATTGCTGGGCGCTTCTTCCCTGGTACTGGCGCTCGCCGCCTGCTCGGGCCTGCCCACGGCACCCACGCAACCGGTGCGCTATGACCTGGGCATGGCCGACCTGGCAGTGCCGGCCGCGAATGCGGCCGCACCCTCCGTGGCGCCGGTGCCGCTGGTGCTGGCCGAAGTCCAGGCGCCGGGCCTGCCCGAGGGCCTGACGGCCATGTTCTACCGTCTGAACTACAGCGACAGCCAGCAACTGCGTGCCTACCAGAACGCGCGCTGGAGCCTGCCTCCCGCCCAGATGGTGGAGCAGCGTCTGCGCATGCGTCTGGGGCTGGAGCGCCCCGTGCTTTCGGGCAAGGACAATGTCCGCCCCCTGTTGGCCGACAAGCGCTCGATTGCGCAGCTGCGCGTGACGGTGGACGAGTTCAACCAGGTCTTCGACAACGCCAGCAACAGCCGTGCGCTGCTGCGCCTGAGCGCCAGCCTGATCGGTGTCGGCGAGAGTGCAGGCAACCAGTTGCTGGGCCAGAAGGTATTCATGGTCGAGGTTCCGGCTGCCTCGGCCGACGCAGCCGGCGGTGCCCAGGCCATGGCACGCGCGGTGGATGAGGCGGCTGTCCAGCTCAGCCGCTGGTTGCAGGGTTACGGGCGCTAGGGCCTGACCAGTCCCAGGCACTTCCGCTCCCGAAGCCCTGCCATGCAGGGCTTTGTTGATTCCGGGCAGGTCCTGGTTACTTGCGGGCAGCTGCTTTGCTGATGTGGGTCAATGGCCGGGCCGGGCCTTGTTCTTAAGCTGCCAGTTCCTCAACCTCGCACAAGGAACTGCCATGGCCAGCCTCGAATGGAATGCCGCTCTCATCCTGGATTTTCCCGTCATGGACGCGGTGCATGAAGAGTTCGTCACCCTGCTGGCCCAGGTGGAAGCTGCGGGCGACGAGCAGCTGTGCGCGCTCTGGGACGAGCTGATTGCCCATACCCAGCAGCACTTCGATCAGGAAGACCGCTGGATGCAGACCACGGGCTTTGCCACGGGCAACTGCCACAGCCAGCAGCACAAGGTGGTGCTGGCCGTGCTGCGCGAGGGGGCGGTCAAGGGCGGGCAGGGCGATCTGGCCACGATCCGCCATATGGCGGCCGAGCTGGGTCCGTGGTTCAGCCACCATGCGCAGAACATGGATGCCGCCCTGGCCCTGCATATGCGCCGCGCGGGCTTTGACCCGGTGACCGGCGCGGTGCTGGTGCCCGAGGCTTTGCCTGCAGAGCCGATCACCGGCTGTGGTGGTGCCTGTGGTGAAACTGAAAAAATGGAAGTGGTAACTGCCTGAAACTGGCACGCGCTAAGGCGAGAGACAGCGAGCAAGCGCCGCCGCGCAGCGAAGCTGCCGTCCCCCTTGGGGGAAGCGGCGCAGCCGCTCAGGGGGAGTATTTTTTGGGTTAAGGGTATATCGCCGGGGAGGCCAGGATGGGGAAGATCTTGATCAGTCCGCCGGCCATCACCTCGATGGCCAGCGCGGCCAGAATCAGTCCCATGAGCCGGGTCATCACATTGATGCCGGTCTTGCCCAGTACGCGGGCAATCGGGTGGGCCAATGAAAAGCACACCATGATGGCTGCGGCCACCACCACGCCGTAACCGACCAGCGCCACATGCTGCCAGATGGTGCGCGCCTGATCGGCATAGATCACCACGGTGGACATGGCGGCAGGCCCGGTCAGCAGCGGAATGGTCAGCGGCACGACGGCAATGCTGTTGCCCTCGGCGGCCTTTTCGACGCCGGCTGCCAGCGTGGCATTGTTGGGGCGGTCTTCGGCGGGACGGGCGTTGAGCATGTTCATCGCGCTGATCAGCAGTAGCAGACCGCCGCCGACCTGAAAGCTTTGCAGCGAGATATTGAAGAACTGCAGAATCTGCAGCCCCAGCAGGGCGCAGACCGCAATCACGCAGAAGGCGGCAAAGGCGGCGGTGCGAATCGTCTGCCAGCGCTGCTCGGCGTCGAAGCCGGCCGTGTAGTGGATGAAGAACGGGACGATGGCCAGCGGGTTGATGATGGCGACCAGGGTGATCAACGGCTTGATATCCATTACAGCTCGCCTCCTGGCATGGGGGGCTTCTTGCGACTGTCGGCCTTTTGTGGGGCTGAGATAGCTTGCATCAACACTCCTGTGAAAAAATGGCCGAATCATCGACGCGGCATCAGCCATTACAGCATTGCTGGCGGCCGCGTCGCGGATTTCCCTTTTGAACCATGTTAAGGAGCTTCGCAATGGGCAGCTTTGTTGAACTGACAGCCGTGGATGGCGCAAAAACCCCGGCTTATGTGGCCATGCCCGAGGGCCAGGCACGCGGTGCCATTGTGGTGCTGCAGGAGATCTTCGGCGTGAACTCGCATATCCGCTCCGTGGCAGACCGCTACGCAGCCCAGGGCTATGTGGCCGTGGCGCCCGCCATGTTTGCCCGCGTCAAGCCCGATGTGGAGCTGGGTTACAGCGAAGAAGACATGAAGGCCGGCTTTGCGCTCAAGACCGCGGTAGAAGCCCTACCCGAGCCGGGCGCGCTGCGCGATGTGGAAGCTGCCGTGGCCCATGCGGCGACTCTGGTGCCTGGCGGCAAGATCGGCGTGGTGGGCTTTTGCTGGGGCGGCCTCATGACCTGGCGCTCGGCCTGCAATCTGGCCAGCGTCTCGGCTGCAGTCTGCTATTACGGTGGCGGCATGACGGGCGAGCTGGAAGCCAGCCGTCAGGCGCTGTGCCCGGTGCTGGCCCACTTCGGCAGCAAGGATCATTACATCTCACTGGAGTCCGTCGAAGCCTTCAAGAAGGCCCAGCCCAAGGTGGAAGTCCATATCTACGAAGCCGACCATGGCTTCAACTGCGATCAGCGCGGCTCCTACAACGAAGCCGCTGCAGCGTTGGCAGGTGAGCGCACTCTGGCCTTCTTCGCCCAGCATCTGGGTTGATATAAAAACAATAGCTGCTTGTGCTTTATATATAAGCGCAAGCAGCTATTTTTATCTAAAGCCCGTTGCCGCTGGGCGGTCCCCCATCAGAGACATCAAGCAAGCGCCGCCGCGCAGCGAGGATGTCGTCCCCCTTGGGGGAAGGCGCGGAAGCGCCTCAGGGGGTCATTCTTTTTCTTCGCTTTCCAGATAGCGTCGGCGCCAGAAATAGGCCACCAGCACCACGGTGATGAACACCATGGCCACCAGCGCCCAGATGAAGCCGTCCTTTTTGTGCACGAACGGGATGAACTCGAAGTTCATGCCGAAGATGCCGGCAATCAGGTTCAGAGGCAGAAAGATGGCCGTCACCGTGGTCAGCGTGCGCATGATGTCGTTGGCGCGGTTGCTCTGAGCCGAAAAGTGCATCTGCACGGCGGTCTCGGCGCTTTGCTCCATGCGGTGAATGTGGTGGGTCACGCGCTCTATATGTTCGAGCACGTCACGCGAGCGCACGCGCAGCAGTTCGCGCTCATGCTGGCGCGCAGGTGTGTGCTCGGGCGGCCATCCCTCCAGCGCCTCGGTCCAGTCCTGCACGGCGGCACGCTGGTCTTCGCAGATTTCATCCAATTGGTGCAGCGCCAGGCGCACATCGAGCACGCTGGCCCAGTTGCTGAAACGCCTGTTGGGCTTGAGAAGTGCCATCTGCCAGTGGTCGATCTGGCGCGTCAGTGTGCGGCGCAGGTCCAGATAGCCGTCCACCATGCCGTTGACCATGCGCAGCATCAGGTCGGCAGGCTCCACGGGCATCTTGGTGCTGACCTGGCGGCTGTCAGTCTTGGCGGGGCCGGAGATCAGGCGCTGCCAGAAGTTTTCCAGCACAAAGCAGCCGTCGGGATGCACGGACAGCAGGATCTGGTCATACAGCGCAAAGCCCACGGGCTGGGTTTCCACGCGTTGCAGCACCGGCGCTTCGCGCTGGCCGCTGTGGGCCGGGTTGTGCGATGGAGGCGGGGCGCTGGATGCAGCACTGCCGGTGCCTGCCATCACTGCAGGCAGGCCTGGCGGTGTGGCCACGGCTGGCGAGGCGGGGCTTCCATTGAGCGGCGGCAGATGGGCGTTGGCCAGGCGGCGGAACACCAGCACGTCGTACACCGAGGTGTAGTCGTAATTGGAAGGGATTGCGGGATTCAGCAGGTCGGAGACATGCAGGTCCACGAGGGCAGAGCCGCCCAGCCTGACCAACATGGTCTGAATGGCCGGCAGCTGAGCCTCCAGCTCCGAGCGTGTGCAGGAGACCCAGTAAAACCCCGTTGTTGCCGCCTGCGTGGGCAGTCCGTCAACAGGCTGGGCATAGAGGGGAGAGATATGCAGCACGCGCATGGGAATAGGCAGTCTCGATGTCAGTGCAAAAAGCAGATGCAAAACGGCCCGTGCAAGCTGCACGGGCCGTCAGATCATGCCTGAAATGCTCTCAGGCGCAAGCATGACCTGCGCTGACAGCTATCAATTTTGTTACAGGCCACGCAGCTTCTTGGCGGCGTCGATGGCAAAGTAGGTCAGGATGCCGTCGGCGCCCGCGCGCTTGAAGGCCAGCAGGGCTTCCATCATCACGGCGTCGTGATCGAGCCAGCCGTTGGCGGCAGCAGCCTTGAGCATGGCGTATTCGCCGGAAACCTGATAGGCGAAGGTCGGTACCTTGAACTCGTCCTTGACGCGGCGCACCACGTCCAGATACGGCATGCCGGGCTTGACCATGACCATGTCCGCGCCTTCGGCGATGTCCTGCGCCACTTCGCGCAGGGCTTCGTCGGTGTTGGCAGGGTCCATCTGGTAGACATTTTTGTCGGCCTTGCCCAGGGCGCCGCGTGTGCCCACGGCGTCGCGGAAGGGCCCGTAGAAGGCGCTGGCGTACTTGGCGCTATAGGCCATGATGCGGGTGTGAATATGGCCTTGCAGCTCCAGTGCCTCGCGGATGGCGCCGATGCGGCCGTCCATCATGTCGCTGGGGGCCACCATGTCCACGCCGGCTTCGGCATGGGCCAGGGCCTGGCCGACCAGCACTTCCACGGTGTCATCGTTGATGATGTAGCCGCTCTCGTCGAGGATGCCGTCCTGGCCGTGGCTGGTGTAGGGGTCCAGGGCCACATCGGTCATCACGCCCAGCTGGGGGAATTCCTTTTTCAGCGCACGCACCACGCGCGGGATCAGGCCGTCGGGGTTCAGGGCTTCCTTGCCATCGGGGGTCTTGAGGCTGGATTCGATGGCGGGGAACAGCGCCAGGTAGGGAATCTCCAGCTTCACGCATTCCTCGGCTACGGGCAGCAGCAGGTCCAGGCTCAGGCGGTCCACGCCGGGCATGGAGGGCACGGCCTCGCGCTTGTTCTGACCTTCATGCACGAACACGGGGTAGATGAAGTCGTGCGGCGTCAGCACGCTCTCGCGCACCAGATTGCGGGTGAAAGCATCGCGGCGCAGGCGGCGCGGACGATTCTGGGGAAAAGGAGTAGGGCTGGACAAATGCATGGGGAAAATTGTGCCCCATTCGTCATGGCTTGGCTTGCAGCTGCGTGACTATTCCATGACGGCCGGCGCGACAAGGCCCGAGCTTCGAGGTAAAGACGCGGCGCGCAGCGGCTGCGGCGCAGCGCAGGCCTTTACACTGGCTCCATGCTATGGGTCAAAGCCTTTCACATCGTTTTTGTCGCCAGCTGGTTTGCTGGTCTGTTCTACCTGCCGCGCATCTTTGTCAACATCGCCATGGTCACGCCGGGCTCGGTGGCCGAACGCGAGCGCCTGCTGCTGATGGCGCGCAAGCTGCTGCGCTTCACCACCATGCTGGCCGTGCCCGCGCTGGGACTGGGCCTGTGGCTGTGGCTGGGCTGGGGCTTCGCGGGCGGCTGGCTGCATGCCAAGCTGGCCGTGGTGCTGCTGGTCATCGGCTACCACCACAGCTGTGCCGTGCTGCTGCGCAAGCTGGCGGACAACACCTGTCATAAAAGTCATCGCTGGTTCCGTTTCTATAACGAAGTGCCGGTGCTGCTACTGATCGCTGCCGTGATTCTGGTGGTGGTCAAGCCCTTCTGAATCTTGCGCTGAGAGTAGGAGGCGACTGTGTCCGATTCCGCGGTGCCGGTGATTTCCATGCGCCATACCTCGGCCTGGCCGCTGGCGCTGGTCTATGGCCTGCTCATCGTCTTTGCCAGCTTGTTCCCGTTCGACGGCTGGCGCGCCCAGGGCATCGACCCCAGCGTATTCCTGTTCGCCAGGATTCCGCCGCCTTACTGGACCTGGTTCGACGTCAACACCAATATCGTCGGCTATGCGCCGCTGGGCTTTTTCCTGGCGCTGGCCCTGATGCGCTCGGGCCAGCCCAGGCTGGCCGTGCCGCTGGCTTTTCTTGCCGGCACGCTGCTGTCGCTGTGCATGGAGTTTCTGCAGATCTATCTGCCGCGCCGCGTGCCGTCCAATCTGGATCTGGTGCTCAATGCCGGCGGTACCTTGATCGGTGCCTTGCTGGCTGCGCTGCTGGAGAGGCTGGGGGCTCTCTCGCGCTGGAGTGCATTTCGCAACCAGTGGTTGGGCGAGGGCGGTGCTGGCGTGCTGGTGCTGCTGGCGCTGTGGCCGTTTGCGCTGCTGTTTCCGGCAGCAGTGCCGTTTGGCCTGGGCCAGGTGCTGGAGCGCATCGACGACACCTTGCAGGACTGGCTGCTGAACACGCCGTTCGAAGACTGGCTGCCGCTGGGCGATTTCGCCATGACGCCGCTGTCGCTGGTGACGGAGATGCTATGCGTAATGCTGGGGCTGTGGATTCCCTGCCTGCTGGCCTATTGCGCCGTGCGCCATATGGGCCGCCGCGCGCTGGCCGGACTGCTTCTGGTGGCGGCAGGGGTGGGGGTGACGGCACTGTCGGCCGCGTTGAGCTGGGGTCCGGCCCATGCCTGGGAGTGGGTGGATCTGCCGGTGCGTCTGGGTGTCTGGGGTGGGCTGGGTCTGGCCGTGATTGCATTGCCTGCCTCGCGCAGCATGTGCGCCGTGCTATTGCTGCTGGTGCTGGTGCTGCATCTGAGCATCCTCAATCAGGCGCCGACGAATGTGTACTTCGCCCAGACCCTGCAGGCCTGGGAGCAAGGCCGTTTCATCCGCTTCTACGGCCTGGGCCAATGGCTGGGCTGGCTCTGGCCTTACGTGACACTGGCGTATGTAGTGATTCGACTCTCACGTCGCCAACAGCCTGCCTAGAATGATCCACCATGAGCGACATCCAGAATCAAGACCAGGCCGGCGGCTACTACCAGCGTCATATCTTCTTTTGCCTGAACGAGCGTCCCAACGGTGAGGACTGCTGTGCTCTGCATGGCGCCAAGGCGGGCTTTGACCACTGCAAGCGCAAAGTCAAGGAAGAGGGGCTTGCTGGAAAGGGGCTGGTGCGTGTGAACAAGGCCGGCTGCCTGGATCGCTGCGCCGGCGGTCCCGTGGCCGTGGTCTATCCCGAGGCTGTCTGGTACACCTTCATCGACGACAGCGATATCGATGAAATCGTCGAATCCCATCTCAAGAACGGCAAGGTGGTCGAGCGCCTGGTGCTGCCCGAAAGCGTGGGGCGCTGATCTGGCTGCCTTAAGTCCTTTGGCCGTCCCGACAGGCTTGCGGCAAGGCGGCGCTTGCCTGGTGCGGCCGACTTTGGGCTTGCTTGTTCAGGAACTTTAAGCGTTTTCAAGCGTCAGCCCAATTACAGCAAGCGCAAAAAGCTACAACTAGGATAGCAATCGTGAATTCCCAAACCGAACGACTGACGCTCACCGGCACCGCCGGTGCCATTGAGGCCCTGCGCGATGCGCCGCAACTGGTCGAAGGCCAGAGCCCCAAGGGCGTGGCCATCATCGCCCATCCGCATCCGCTGTTTGGCGGCACCATGGACAACAAGGTGGTCCAGACCCTGGCGCGTGCCTTTGTTCAGTGCGGCTACACGGTCGTGCGTTTCAACTTTCGCGGCGTGGGTGCCAGTGCCGGCGAATATGACGCCGGCAAGGCCGAGCTGCAGGATTTGCTGGCCGTGGTGCAGCAGGTGGCTCCCGAAGGCCCTGTAGCTCTGGCCGGCTTTTCCTTCGGCGCTTTCGTCACCAGCCATGCGCTGGCCCAGCTCTGGGGTACAGGCCGGGTGCAGAAGGCCGTGCTGGTAGGCACCGCCGCCAGTCGCTTCGAAGTGGCTCCCGTGCCTGCCGAGGCCCATGACCAGACCCTGGTGATCCACGGCGAGGCGGACGACACCGTCGAGCTGTCCGCAGTGATGGACTGGGCGCGCCCGCAGATACTGCCTGTTACCGTGATTCCGCAGGTCGGCCATTTCTTTCACGGACAATTGCCTCTGCTCAAGAGCCTGGTGGTGCGCCACCTGAAGTCCCTGTAAGAGCCATTTCCCACACCTTGACGCACGTGAATTGCTGCCCCGTCTTGGTTAACTCCCTTTTCATAGCGCCAGGCCGAGGTATATCCTTGGCTTTGGCCGTTTTCGACGGTAAATCACCGCGCTTACCTTTGCTTTAGCGAGAGTCCTCTTCATGAAGCCCATCTACTCCACACTGCGTGTTCTGGCCGTTGCTGCCGCAGTGGCGCCCGTGTTTGCCATGGCACAGGTGGCGGCCCCTGTTCCTCCCGAAATTGCAGCCCGCAACTATCTGCTGGTGGACGTCACTGCCGGCCAGGTGCTGGGTGCCAAGGACGTCGATGCTCCCGTCGAGCAGGCATCGCTGACCAAGCTGATGTCGGCCTATGTGGTGTTCGACGCCCTGCGCTCCAAGAAAATTACGCTGGAGCAGCGCATGCCCGTGAGCGAGCGCGCCTGGAAGATGCCCGGTTCGCGCATGTTCATCGACCCCAAGATGCAGGTGCCCGTCAATGACCTGCTCAGCGGCATGATCATCCAGTCCGGCAACGATGCCACCATGGCATTGGCCGAGGCCGTGGGCGGCACGGCCGAGAACTTCGTCAAGATGATGAATGACCAGGCCAAGGCCCTGGGCATGAAGAACACCAGTTACAAGAACCCCGAAGGACTGACCGAGCCCGGTCACCTGACGACGGCGCGTGATCTGTCCATCCTGGCGCAGCGATTGATGCATGACTTCCCCGAGTACATGCACTACTACGCCACCAAGCAATACAGCTACCCCGGCACGCCTGCCTCCAACGGCAGCAACCGCAATGCCTTGCTGTTCCGCGATCCCACCGTGGACGGCCTGAAAACCGGCCACACCAACGCCGCAGGCTATTGCCTGGTGGCCACGGCCAAGCGCGACCTGCCCAATGTGGGCCAGCGCCGCCTGCTGTCCATCGTGCTGGGAACGGCCAGCGAAAAGGCGCGTGCCAACGAAAGCCAGAAGCTGTTGAACTGGGGTTACACCGCTTTCGATGCCGTCAAGCTGTTTGATTCCGATCAGCCCGTGGCTACTCCCGCCGTCTGGAAGGGCGCTGCCAATGCCGTCAAGATTGGCAAGGCCGACGGCGCCGTGGTGGTGACCGTGCCCTCGGGCACCGGCGGCAAGCTGACCACCGAGGTGGTGCGCCAGGATCCGCTGATCGCTCCTATCGCCAAGGGCCAGTCCATGGGCGTGCTCAAGGTCAAGTCGGGCGCGGATGTGGTGGCCGAGGTGCCGCTGGTAGCGCTTGAGGCCGTCGAGCAGGCCGGCTTCTTCGGCCGTCTGTGGGACACCATCCGCCTCTGGATCAAGTAAGTTCCCT
The DNA here is from genome assembly GCF_039581415.1 of Comamonas sp. F1-6. NCBI lineage: Bacteria > Pseudomonadati > Pseudomonadota > Betaproteobacteria > Burkholderiales > Comamonadaceae > Comamonas > Comamonas sp. F1-6. The sequence continues at coordinate 3,706 of NZ_JBCPWN010000028.1, read as the reverse complement.
GGCAGGCAGGAGGCGCTCCTGCCGGCGATAGCCCTTGGTCGATCATGCAAAGTGTCTTGCTGCTTGGGGGCTATTGCCCACAGGTGGTTGTGCTGATTTGCACAAGCTGGTACATTCGAGGGCTTTTCGGAATTTCCGAAGGGATTCACGTTTCCGCATCGGCATCTGTTGCTGCGGATAAACCTTTTGCTTTCACGAAGCAAATTCACGTTTAGGGACGTTTAATTAATGCCAACCATTAACCAACTCGTGCGTCAGGGCCGCACGGTAGAAGTTGTTAAATCCAAGAGCCCTGCTATGGAAAACTGCCCCCAACGCCGTGGCGTGTGCACCCGTGTGTACACCACCACTCCCAAGAAGCCTAACTCGGCTCTGCGTAAGGTGGCCAAGGTTCGTCTGACCAACGGTTTCGAAGTGATTTCGTACATCGGCGGTGAAGGCCACAACCTGCAAGAGCACAGCGTTGTGCTGGTGCGCGGTGGTCGTGTGAAGGACTTGCCCGGTGTGCGTTACCACATCGTGCGCGGTTCCCTGGACCTGCAAGGCGTCAAGGACCGTAAGCAAGCTCGCTCCAAGTACGGTGCCAAGAAGCCTAAGGCTAAGTAATCAGCCCTGGTTTTTTGAAAACAAACGGTGTTTGATTCGCCTGACTGGCGCGGTCAAACGTAGTGGCCCTGAGCACGAATGTTTTGTGCGGGTCGAGTAAGTGAGAGTTTTGAATAGCTCTCGCGGTATCTGAAAAGATGCCAACTGAAGCAAAGATAGAGGTAAAAAATGCCACGTCGTCGCGAAGTCCCCAAACGTGAAATCCTGCCGGATCCCAAGTTCGGCAATGTAGAGCTGTCCAAATTCATGAACGTGATCATGGAAGGCGGCAAGAAGGCGGTTGCTGAGCGCATCATTTACGGCGCTCTGGACCTGATCGAGAAGAAGCATCCTGGCAAGGACCCTCTGGAAGCTTTCGTTGTTGCCATCAACAACGTCAAGCCCATGGTTGAAGTGAAGTCCCGCCGTGTTGGCGGTGCCAACTACCAGGTGCCCGTGGAAGTGCGTCCCGTCCGTCGTCTGGCTCTGGCCATGCGCTGGATCAAGGAAGCCTCCCGCAAGCGTGGCGAGAAGTCCATGGCTCAACGCCTGGCCAACGAGCTGCTGGAAGCTACGGAAGGCCGTGGCGGCGCCATGAAGCGTCGTGACGAAGTGCACCGTATGGCCGAAGCCAACAAGGCCTTCAGCCACTTCCGCTTCTAATCGGAATCTCGCTCGAGATGCAGGGCCGCATGCAAAAACTTGCTGCGGCCTTGTGTCGATTCTGAGCGCCCCCATATAGAGCTGCTGCCTCCTGCGCACAATGCGGGGCCGGCAGTACTCCCATACGATCAAGCAAGGATCCATCATGGCTCGCAAGACCCCCATTGAGCGCTATCGCAACATCGGTATTTCCGCTCACATTGACGCAGGTAAGACAACTACTACAGAACGTATCCTGTTCTATACCGGTGTGACCCACAAGCTGGGCGAAGTGCACGACGGTGCTGCTACGACCGACTGGATGGAGCAAGAGCAAGAGCGCGGCATCACGATTACTTCGGCTGCTGTGACCTGCTTCTGGAAGGGTATGGATCTGTCCTACCCAGAACACCGTTTCAACATCATCGACACCCCCGGTCACGTGGACTTCACGATTGAAGTGGAACGTTCCATGCGCGTGCTGGACGGTGCTTGCATGGTGTATTGCGCTGTGGGTGGCGTGCAGCCCCAGTCCGAAACCGTGTGGCGTCAGGCCAACAAGTACAAGGTGCCTCGTCTGGCCTTCGTGAACAAGATGGACCGTACCGGCGCCAACTTCTTCAAGGTCTATGAAGGCATGAAGACTCGCCTGAACGCGAACCCTGTGCCCGTGGTGATCCCAATCGGCGCTGAAGAAAACTTCCAGGGCGTGGTCGATCTGGTCAAGATGAAGGCCATCATCTGGGACGAAGCTTCCCAGGGCATGAAGTTCGAATACCAGGACATCCCCGCCGAGCTGGTGGAAACCGCCAACAAGTGGCGTGAAAACCTGGTGGAAGCCGCTGCCGAAGCTTCGGAAGAGCTGATGAACAAGTACCTGGAAGAAGGTACTCTGACTGAAGAAGAAGTGAAGCTCGGCGTGCGTACTCGTACCCTGGCCACCGAAATTCAGCCCATGCTGTGCGGCACCGCGTTCAAGAACAAGGGTGTGCAGCGCATGCTGGACGCCGTGATCGACTATCTGCCCGCTCCTGTGGACATCCCTGACGTTACCGGTACCGACCCCGATGACGAAGAGAAGAAGCTGAGCCGCAAGGCTGACGATGCTGAGAAGTTCTCGGCTCTGGCCTTCAAGCTGATGACCGACCCCTTCGTGGGCCAGCTGACTTTCGTGCGCGTGTACTCTGGCGTTCTGTCCAAGGGTGAGACCGTTCTGAATGCCGTCAAGGGCAAGAAGGAGCGTATCGGCCGTATCGTGCAGATGATGGCCAACGACCGCGTGGAAGTGGAAGAAATCCGTGCCGGCGACATCGCTGCCTGCGTGGGCCTGAAGGACGTGACCACCGGTGAAACCCTGTGCGACATCGCCGCGCCTATCGTGCTGGAGCGCATGGTGTTCCCCGAGCCCGTGATTGCACAGGCTGTGGAACCCAAGTCCAAGACCGACCAGGAAAAGATGGGTATCGCTCTGTCGCGTCTGGCTGCAGAAGATCCTTCCTTCCGCGTGCGTACCGACGAAGAATCCGGTCAGACCATCATCGCCGGTATGGGCGAACTGCACCTGGAAATCATCGTTGACCGCATGAAGCGCGAATTCAACGTGGAAGCCAACGTGGGCAAGCCCCAGGTTGCCTACCGCGAAACCATCCGCAGCACGGTCAAGGACGTGGACGGCAAGTTCGTTCGCCAGTCCGGCGGTAAGGGCCAGTACGGCCACGTGGTTCTGACTCTGGAGCCCCAGGAGGCCGGCAAGGGCTTCGAGTTCGTCGACGAAATCAAGGGCGGTGTGGTTCCTCGCGAATACATCCCTGCGGTGGAGAAGGGCGTGATCGAAGCTCTGACTTCCGGCGTGCTGGCTGGCTACCCTGTGGTGGACGTCAAGGTTCGTCTGACCTTCGGTTCGTACCACGATGTGGACTCGAACGAAATGGCGTTCAAGATGGCCGCTATCTTCGGTTTCAAGGAAGCTGCCCGCAAGGCCAACCCCGTCATCCTGGAACCCATGATGGCTGTGGAAGTGGAAACGCCCGAAGACTACGCCGGTACCGTGATGGGCGATCTGTCCTCGCGTCGCGGCATGGTTCAGGGTATGGACGACATGGTTGGTGGCGGCAAGGCCATCAAGGCTGAAGTGCCTCTGTCCGAAATGTTCGGCTACGCCACTTCGCTGCGTTCCATGACTCAAGGTCGCGCCAGCTACACCATGGAGTTCAAGCACTACGCTGAAGCTCCTCGTAACGTGGCTGAAGCCATCGTTGCTGCCCGCGCCAAGTAATTGACGCAGGTTTGACGAATCCGTCATAATCTACGGCTTCCAATCGCGGCAGTCCTTTGAGGATTGCCGCGATTTTTGCCGGTCTGCGATCCCATGCCGTCCTGTTTCCTGTGCGGGGCGAGTCAGCAATGAGGTGCAGACCTTAAACATCACACAGGTTTTTGCTCTTTCGGAGAAATCATGGCAAAAGAAAAGTTCGAACGT
>NZ_JBCPWN010000027.1:0-64451 GCF_039581415.1 Comamonas sp. F1-6 | reverse complement strand
TGATTAATCGGTATTCTTGATATTGCTTGCGCAGTAGTGGACATGGAAAGGATGAGCATGCAGCTGCAGGACATGTTGTATTCACAAGGCTTTGGCATTCGCCGTGTCTGCTCCGGCTTGGTGCAGCAAGGCTGGGTGGAGCTGTGGAACCCGCAGACTTCTGACTGGGAGAAGGTCCTGGATTCCACCCAGCAGGTGGATCCCGAAGGTCTGCGCTTCAAGGTGCAAGGCGTGGAGTGGGAGTATCACGAGCTGGGTTATGTGCTGCTGAACAAGCCTGCTGGCACCGAATGCTCGCAAAAGCCATCGGCCTATCCCAGCATCTACACCTTGCTGCCAGCTCCGCTGCGTCAACGACCCAACAAAGGGGCGGTGCAAGGTGTTCAGGCGGTGGGGCGCCTGGATCAGGATACGACGGGCATGCTGCTGCTCAGCGACGATGGCCAGTTCATCCACCGCATGTCGTCGCCCAAAAAGCATGTCTCCAAGGTTTATCGGGTGACTTGCAAGCATCCGGTGGATGCCAAGCAGATACAGCGGCTGCTGGATGGTGTCGTACTCGATGATGATCCCAAGCCCGTCAAGGCTGCGGCCTGCGAGCAGGTTGACAGCCATGTGCTGGATCTGACGCTGACCGAGGGCAAGTATCACCAGGTCAAGCGCATGATTGCGGCCGTGAGCAATCGGGTCGAAGGTCTGCATCGCAGAAGAATCGGTGGCCTGGAGTTGCCGGCAGAGCTGGAGCCAGGCCAATGGCGCTGGCTGACGGCGGATGAGCTGGAATTGTTCAAGCCGGGCAAGTAAGACAGAGAACCATAAAAGGCCTGCTGGCTTGCGCCAGCAGGCTTTTTGATTGGGGACACGGTAAATCAGTGTCTCTGCGCAGGAAGCATGGACGTCTGCTGGAGCTTGCCCGAGGCTTGCAGCGCAGCGCCGGGCAGGAATTCGATGCCGGTGCGGCGCACCAGCTCCGCGTAGCTGATGGGCTCGGTGACACGGGCCGCATCATCATTGGCCTGCCAGTGCGCCCAGGCACGCTGGCTCTGAGCGTCATAAACCAGCTTGTAGAGAAAGCTGGGCACACGCACCTGGTTGTGGCCGACGGAGGCTGCATTGGTATCAAAGACCGGGCCGGTGATGATGTAGACATCGCCCTGAGCCCGTTGCACATAGCTGCGCGTGTCTTTTTCGATGCGAGTCCAGGGGCCGCCGTTCTGCTTGATGGACTGGGGCACCATATTGGCCAGCGAGAAGCTCTGGGCCATGGCCTGTGCGCTCGGCATGTCGCCAGCGGGAGCCATGTGGCCGCGTGAGTAGCCGGAGCGCTTGTAGTCGTCCAGCTCGGCGCGTTCATCGCGGGGCAGGCGGGCATCGCTGTAGAACTTGTTGGTGCGTTTTTCGTCGGCATCGGCGACCAGGGCCTTGTTCAGACGTTGAGCAACGAAGACGGGCGTCTTGCTCTGGCCGCTGTGCAGCACGGCAAACGCGTCATAGCACAGCGCACGCAGCTTGGGCTGATCGCTGAGCACGGGGGGCTTGCCATTGGCAAAGAACTGCGGGCATTGCTCAAAGCCCTGGGTGCTGCGCGTGGGATTCTTGACCTGGATGAGCGATGCTGGGCCGACCGCTGCCGAGGGTGCAGGCATCCGGGCGGAGCAGGCCACGCTGCCGATGGCCAGCATTGCGATGCCGGCATGGCGCAGCCATAGCGGGGAGCGTGAGGAGAAAGAGGAGAGCGATGCTGAAAAAGCGGAAGACATGCGCGAAGAAGGCCGAGGGAGATGAAAAGAGTGCCAGCAGCCCAGGCGCAAGAGCGAGTCTGGCCGTCATCGAGGAGGAGTGATTGCTACTAGAATAAGAGCTGCTTGCGCAAGCTTTGAAAGCTTTTCAAGGTGAAAGTTTCCTGAAAAGCTTTGTAATAAAGCGCTAAATGCTCATATTTTATTAGGGGTGGACTTTGCCACAGTCCTGTCCCTGCTTACGTCGCCAAGCTTCGGATCCCTGAGGGCGTTCCATGCATGATCAGGATCTGCAGCGCGGCTTGGGTTTGCAGATGCAGCTGTTTGAGCGCCTCGTCTTTCTGGGGCGGCAAAATGTACTGGCCCTGTGCGTTCCTGGCATAGGGCTTGCCCAGAATGTCGGCCATGTCGATCTGGTAGTAGCTGCGGTCGCCATACGGCCGCTTGCCGTCGATATAGGGCAAGGGCCAGATCGCCTGGCCGTCTTCCTCCTCGGCCAAGACATAAGGCAGGTCATCGGTACCGACTTCTCGCCACAGGGCGGCATGCAGCAGCGTCAGGTGTTCGGGACGAAAGTCGAAGCTGCTGTCTGGCGCCTGACCTGAGAAGTCGGGCGGCAAGGCATAGCGACCGGGCGCCAAGGTGGCGGTGGCCACAAACTGCGGCAGCCAAAGGCAGACCTCGGCCAGGAGCCTGGTGGCCAGAGCAGGATCGTGATTGCGCAGCACCTGCTGGGCCGTGTCGAGGGTGGACAGATCGCCGCCGAAGGGCTGCACGGGATCGAAGCCGGGTGCCCCAGACTCTACGGGCATCCACTGCACCCGCAGCAGGCGCATCAGCTGCAGATGCTGGGCGCTTAGCGGCGGCAGCGCCTGGCTGAAGACCATCTGGATCACGGCTCGACGTTCGGTACTGCCCTGACGCTTGCGCAGCCACGACCAGCTCAAGGCGCCGGTTGCCGCAACTGCCAGGGTGGAGAGTGTGGAGATCAGCAGCCTGCGCTTCATGGGCGAAGGCTTTCAGTCATCGATGGAAGCGCTCCAGCGGTCGCCCCAGCCGCTGTTGTGCTGCACGCGGTCGATTTCGCGGCGGTCACGCTTGGTGGGGCGGCCGGTGTGCTGGGCCGCCAGTGCTTCGGCGGGCTCAGGTGCCAGACGGCGCTGCTCGGCCAGCTGTTCGCGCTGGGCAATGCTTTGCGCCGTTTCCTCGTATAGCTGTTGGGCCACGGGTGCCGGGCCGCGCATGCCGCTCAGCCCGCGCACTATGACTTCCCTGGGAATATTGCCCTGGCGCAGGTGGATGTGGTCGCCCGGGCGGATTTCACGCGAGGCCTTGGCATTGGCGTTGTTGACCGTGACCCGGCCTTTGCCAATCTCCTCCACAGCCAGGCTGCGGGTCTTGTAGAACCGCGCGCACCACAGCCATTTGTCCAGACGCATGGATTCAGTTTCACTCATATCGGTATTTTGCGGCGTGAAGGGATGGCGATTCAAGTCAGAGCAGTATCCATGTCCTGGGCATCGCCATTGTGCAGGGGCAGCTGAATCAGCGCCTGCAGGCCACGCACGCGGCCGAGTTCGTCGTGCAGGTTGCGCAGCTCGATCTGGCCGCCCAGGGTCTGCACGATCTCCTGGCAGATGGCCAGGCCCAGGCCCGAGCCGCTGCGCGTGTTGCCCGCCGAAAAGGGCTGGAACAGTCGCTGGGCCAGTTCATCGTCGATGCCGCTGCCGCTGTCTTCGATACTCAGCTGCGCCATGCCGTCGTGCGCGCGCACATCGATCTGCAGACTTCCGTGCCTGGGGGTGTGGCGTATGGCGTTGTGCAGCAGGTTGCGGGTCAGCTCGCGCAGCATCCATTCATGGGCGGCCACGCAGCAGGCCTGGGTTTCGATGCCGAAGTCCATGTCGTGATCGGCAATCAGCGGCGACAGCTCCAGCGCCACGTCGCGCACGATATCGTCGAGCTGGGCGAGCATGGCGCTGCTCTGGTTGCTGTCTTCCTGGCGTAGCTGCTCGACCTTGGCCAGGGCCAGCATCTGATTGGCGACGCGGGTGGCGCGGTCCACCGTGTCGTCAATCTCGGCAAAGGCCTGGGCCGGAGGAATATCGCCGCGCTTGGCTGACTGAACCTGAACCTTGAGCACGGCCAGCGGCGTGCGCAGCTGGTGCGAGGCGTCGCGCACAAAGCGCTTCTGATTGCTCAGCAGGCCTTGCAGGCGCTGCATGGTCTGGTTGGTGGCTTCCAGCAGGGGCTGGACTTCGCGCGGGACCTCGGGCGCAGCCAGCGGACTCAGATCCCCCTGGGCACGGCCCTGCAGATCCTGGCTGAGCTGGCGTATGGGCTGGGTGGCGCGCTGCACCACGATGATCACGATCAGGGCGACGACCAGCACCAGCAAGGCTTGACGAATCAAGGTGTCACGCAGAATCTGCAAGGCCAGGGATTCGCGCAGTTCCAGGGTTTCGGCCACCTGGATCACGGCCATGCCGCGTCCGTTGGCACTGGCAACCGGCTGCAGCAGCACGGCCACGCGCACGGGGTGGCCGCGAAACTCGTCGTCGTAGAAGTCCACCAGCGCCGCATAGGGCGGGCGCTGCGGAATCCTGCCGTTCCAGACTGGCAGTTCCTCGAAGCCGGAGATCAACTGTCCGTCCAGCGTGGAGACGCGGTAGAACATGCGGCTCTGGTTGTCAGCCTCGAAAATTTCCAGTGCCGAATAGGGAACGATGGCGCGCAACTGTGCCTGATCGTCGTATCCCGTGACGCCGATTTGCTCGCTGATGCTTTTGGCCGAGGCCAGCAGGGTTCTGTCGTAAGCCGTGTGCAGCGATGCCAGGGTTTGCTGATAGAGGCTCCAGGCGTTGAGGGCAATCAGCGCCAGCACAGGCAGCAAGATGCCGGTGAGCAGCAGGCGCCGCAGTGACCAGGCCGTCTTGAGCCGCGCTTTGGCACCAGCCGCTGTCATGCGGCCGCCTCGGCCTTGACCAGATAGCCCAGTCCGCGCAGCGTGACCAGTTGCACGCCGGTGCCGCCCAGCTTTTTGCGCAGCCGGTAAGCCACGACTTCCACGGCCTCGTATTGCACATCGACCTCGCCGGGGAAGACCAGACTGAACAGCCGCTCCTTGGTGACCGCATGGCCGGGGCGGGCCAGCAGCGCATGCATCATGGACAGCTCGCGCGGGGTCAGCTCCAGGACCTTGTCGTCGAGATAAATGGCGCCGCTTTCCTTTTCATAGCGCAATGCGCCCAGGGTGATAACTTCAGAGGCCGATCTGGGTGTGAAGCTATCCTGGCTGCGGCGCAGCAGGGCGCGCAGGCGTGCTTCCAGTTCGTCGAGGTCAAAGGGCTTGGCCAGATAGTCGTCGGCACCGGCGTTCAGCCCCATGACGCGGTCGCCCACGGTGCCACGTGCCGTCAGTATCAGTACCGGTGTGCGCAGGCCCAGGGCCCGGGCGCGCTCCAGCACCTGCAGGCCGTCGAGGCCGGGCAGGCTCAGGTCCAGCACCACGGCATCGGGTTCGCGGGTCTGCCAGTGAGCAAGGGCACTGGGGCCGTCGGCCGCCACATCCACATGCAGCCCGCGGCGCATCAGGGTGCGCTGCAGCGTGGTGCGCATGGCGGAATCATCTTCAACAAGCAGTAATTGCATGGAGCCGAACATAGCACTGCGCTGCGAATGCGAAGACAAGTCGTGAAACTACCGGGCTTGCTTAAGGGATAGCCCTAGGTGATTGGACAGCCGTTTGACAGGCAGGCTGTCCATGATTGCATTCACCAACTACATAAGGAGTACATCATGCGTCGTGATACGTTTCTGAAGTCTCTGGCAGCCCTGGCGGCGGCCGGTGCTTTGCCCCTGTCGGCCCAGGCAGCGGCAGCCATCAAGATGATGCTGCCCGCCAACCCTGGTGGCGGCTGGGACACGACAGGCCGTGCCCTGGGCAAGGCCTTGCAGGACGCAGGTGTAGCTTCTTCCGTCACCTATGACAACAAGGGTGGCGCTGCCGGCGCCATCGGTCTGGCCCAGTTCGTCAACGGTAGCAAGGGCGATCCCAATGCCATGATGGTCATGGGCGCCGTGATGCTGGGCGGCATCATTACCGGCAAGCCTCCCGTCAACCTGAGCCAGGCCACGCCTCTGGCGCGCCTGACTAGCGAGTACAACGTGTTTGTGCTGCCCGCCAATTCGCCCTACAAGAATATGGCGGAAGTGGTGGCCCAGCTCAAGAAGGACCCTGGATCCATCAAGTGGGGCGGTGGCTCGCGCGGCTCCACCGAACATATTGCGGCGGCCATGATCGCCCGTGAAGTGGGTGTGGACCCAGCCAAGATCAACTACGTGGCTTTCCGTGGGGGCGGCGAGGCCATCTCCGCCATTCTGGGCGGCAACGTCACCGTGGGCGGCAGCGGCTTCAGCGAGTTTGCGGAATACATCGCAACCGGCAAGATGAAGCCCATCGGCGTGACTTCGGCTCAACGCCTCAAGGGTTCGGCCTCCAGCATTCCCACGCTCAAGGAGCAGGGCATCAATGTGGAAATCGGCAACTGGCGCGGTGTGTATGGCGCGCCCGGCATTTCCAAGGCCCAGCGCGACGAACTGGTCGCCCAGATCGAAAAAGCCACCAAGAGCAAGGCCTGGGCCGAAGCGCTGCAGAAGAACGACTGGACACCTGCCTGGCTGGGCGGCGATGCCTTTGGCAAGTTCGTGGATGACGAGTTCGCCAGCCTGCGCGCTACCATGGCCAAGTCCGGCATGATCTGATGATCACCAGGCCGCTGCGTTCTGCAGCGGCCTCTGGCGCGTGAACACGCTCCAGGGACATGGTACAGGGCTGGCGACTTCAGCCCTGATCGCGTTGTGTCCTGCTGTTTTCCCCCGCACTGATTGATGGCCTGCCCCTGACGGCGCAAGCCAGGGTTTGTGCAACCCCATGATGCCGTGAGAGCTACTGGCAAGTTTGCTCTGACGGGTTCCGAAAACCATTGAAATCAAACACATTCATCATGTCTGATTCATTCCAAGATCTGGCCCGGGCAGCGGAGGCCGCACAGGTTTCGGCCTATGCAGACCCCGATGAGCCGCAAAGCCCCAATGTACCGTCCAAAAGAGCGCAAACCATTGTCGGTTCTGGCGTGTTGCTGGTCGCTGTTGGCCTGGCTGTCGGCGCACTGCAGATTCCTTCCGATTCGGGCTACGGCGGCGTCGGCCCAAACTTTCTGCCCTGGCTGTGCGCCATCGTGCTGGCCGTTTGCGGTGCGTTGCTGATCTGGGAAGCTCGGAGCGGCGGCTTTCGCCATGCGGCGGATCCTGGCGGCCATGCCAAGGCCGATATATTGTCTTTTGTCTGGGTTTCTGCAGGTCTGCTGATCAATGCGGCTTTGATTGGAACCGTTGGCTTTATCTTCAGTTGCACGATTTGCTATGTCTTGGCCGTGCAAGGCCTGCGCCGCGCCGCGCATCAGCCTCAGGCCTCTGAAATCGGTACCTGGGTGAAGGATGTGATCACTGGCTTGCTGATTTCAGCGCCCGTTTTCTGGATGTTTACTCAGTTCCTGGCAATCAATCTGCCTGGCTTGACTCAGACGGGGTGGCTGTAATGGATATCTTCAATGCTTTGATGGCAGGCTTTGCCACCGCCATCACGCCCGTCAATCTGTTGTGGGCCCTGGTGGGCTGTGCCTTGGGTACGGCTGTGGGCGTGCTGCCCGGTATCGGCCCGGCCGTGGCAGTGGCCATGCTGCTGCCCATCACCGCCAAGGTGGATGTGACGGCATCCATGATCTTTTTTGCCGGCATCTACTACGGTGCCATGTATGGCGGCTCGACCACCTCGATTCTGCTGAACACGCCCGGCGAGACGGCGTCCATGGTCACGGCCATGGAGGGCAACAAGATGGCCAAGAGCGGCCGAGCGGGCGCGGCGCTGGCAACCGCCGCCATCGGCTCGTTTGTCGCGGGGACCTTTGCCACCGTGGTGGTGACCCTGTTCGCTCCCTATGTCGCCGACTTTGCCGTGAAGCTGGGCCCGCCCGAGTACTTCATGCTGATGGTGCTGGCCTTCACCACCGTGAGCGCCGTGCTGGGCCAAAGCTCGCTGCGCGGCATGACGGCGCTGTTTGTCGGCCTGGCTGCAGGCTGCATCGGCATGGATCAGATCTCCGGTGCCGCGCGCTATACCGGCGGCAAGATGGAACTGCTGGACGGCATCGACATCGTGCTGGTGGCCGTGGGTCTGTTTGCCGTGGCCGAAGTGCTGTATGCCGCCATGTATGAAGGCAAGGTCGAGGAGTCGCAGAACAAGCTGACCCGTGTGCACATGACCAAGCGTGACTGGAAGCGTTCCTGGCCCGCCTGGATGCGCGGCACGCTGCTGGGTACACCGTTTGGCTGCATTCCCGCTGGCGGCACCGAGATCCCGACCTTTCTGAGCTACGCGACCGAGAAGAAGCTGGCCAAGGGCGAAGACAAGGCCGAGTTCGGCGGCAAGGGCGCCATCGAAGGCGTGGCCGGTCCGGAGGCTGCGAACAATGCCACCGTGACCGCAGCCCTGATTCCGCTGCTGACGCTCGGTATTCCCACCAGCAACACCACGGCCGTGCTGCTGGGTGCCTTCCAGAACTACGGTATCAACCCCGGCCCCCAGCTGTTCACCAGCTCGGCGGCCCTGGTCTGGGCGCTGATTGCCTCGCTGTACATCGGCAACGTGATGCTGCTGGTGCTCAACCTGCCCATGGTGGGTCTGTGGGTCAAGCTGTTGAAGATTCCGCGTCCCCAGCTGTATGCCGGCATCTTGATCTTTGCAACGGTCGGTGCCTACGGCATGCGCCAGAGCGCGTTCGACCTGTTCCTGCTCTACGGCATTGGCTTGCTCGGTGTGATCATGCGCCGCTTCGACTTCCCCACCGCTCCCGTGGTGGTGGGCATGATACTCGGCCCCTTGGCGGAAGCGCAGATGCGCAATGCCGTGTCGATCGGCGAAGGCAGCTGGTGGATCTTCCTGCAGCGTCCCATGTCGCTGACGCTGATCATCATCGTGCTGGCCGTACTGATCATTCCCCGTGTGCTCAAGCGCCTGTCGGAGGCCAAGCAGGCCCGGGAGGCAAGCGCCGCCTGAGTCCCGTTTCCTAGCCTGCTGCGGGTGCTGTACGCATGGAGCCCGTTGCATTCATATCCCCTGTTCGGTGAGCTGGACAGGGGATTTTTTTATGGAGGCCGGCTAATGCATTGCTTTGAATGCGCTAGCTGGAGGTCTGTGCCGATGGTTTTGGGGCAATGTCGCCCTACCATGGCGCAATGATGGAAATGAGCCAACGGCTACCCAACGATTTCGCTTGCGAGCTGCCCGACGATGCCGACGGCATCTATGCATTGGCGGCACGGTCCATGTTTCAGCTGTTCTCGTCAATGAGCCAGGGCATGTTTCTGGTCGACAGAAGCGGGCGCATTGTCTGGGTCAACAAAGGCTACGAGCGTTTTTTGCCACGCCTGGGAGTAGCCGGTGTGGGCGATTTTCTCGGGCATAAGGTGGAGGAGGTCATCCCCAACACGCAGATGCGCAGCGTGCTGGAGACCGGCAAGCCGGTCCTGATCGATCTACTGACCAATAGCGCCGGAACCTTTGTCGTCAGCCGCCTGCCGCTGCATGACGATGAAGGTGGCGTGATCGGTGCCATCGGCATTGTGCTGTTCGATCAGCCCGAGACGACCTTGCAGCCGCTGATCAGCAAGTTTGCGATGCTGCAGCGCGATCTCGATGAAGCGCGGCGCGAGCTGGCTGCCCAGCGCAGCCGCAGCCTGCAGGCGTCCGTACAGGGTTCGCGCCGCAGCAAATACAGCTTTGCCAGCTTTGTGGGCAGCAGCCCGGCTGCGGTCGAGGTCAAGCGCCAGGCGCGGCGGGCGGCCCAGTCCATGAGCCCGGTGCTGCTGCTGGGCGAGACCGGTACCGGCAAGGAGGTGCTGGCCCATGCCATCCATGCCGCATCGGCGCGGTCTGCTGGTCCTTTTGTGAGCGTCAATATCGCGGCCATTCCCGAAACGCTGCTGGAGGCCGAATTCTTCGGCGTGGCTCCGGGCGCATTCACCGGAGCCGACCGCAAGACGCGCGATGGCAAGTTCAAGCTCGCCGATGGCGGCACCCTGTTTCTCGACGAAATCGGCGACATGCCCGCCAGTCTGCAGGCCAAGCTGCTGCGGGCCTTGCAGGAGGGAGAGATCGAGCCGCTGGGCTCCAACCAGATCGTGCATTTCGATGTACGCGTGGTGGCCGCCACCTCTCGGGATCTGCTGCAGATGGTGCGCGACGGGCGCTTCCGGGAAGACCTGTTCTACCGGCTGCATGTGCTGCCCGTGCGCGTGCCGCCGCTGCGCGAGCGCAGCAGCGATATCCCAGCCCTGGTGGAAATGCTCTGCGAGGACCTGGCGCTGCGCAACGACATGGTTCCGCCGGAGCTGGGAAAGGGGGCGCTGGAATTGCTGGTCGCACAGGCCTGGCGCGGCAATATTCGCGAGCTGCGCAATGTGCTGGAGCAAGCAGCCATGCGCTGCGATGACTCGCACATTGATGCCGGCCTGCTGGCACAGGTGCTGCGCTCGTCCGGGGTAGAGCTGCAGGTTCCGCATCGGCAGCCCTTGGCGCAGGAACCCGTGGCTGCGGCAGGCGATTTGCTCAAGCCGCTTGCCGAGCAAATGGCCGAGCTCGAAGCCCGTGCGATAAGGGCCGCGATGCAGGCCCATGGAGGCAACAAGCTGGCCGTTGCAAGGACGCTCGGCATATCGCGCGCCAAGCTCTACGACCGGCTCGAGAAGCTGAATTTCTGAGCCATGCTAGGGATTGCCCTTGGTGGGTAGGACTTGGTTTGTTTTTATAGTTATAAAAAATATCTAATTTGAGTCCGGAGACAGCATGGCATTGGTACAAGGGCAGGAGTTGTGGAGGCCCACGCAGAAGCAGCAGGAGCAAAGCGGCCTGTGGCATTACATGGACTGGCTGCGCGACAGCCGTGGCCGTGACTTCTCCGACTATGAAGCGCTGTGGCAATGGTCGGCGACGGATATCGAAGGCTTTTGGCGCTCCGTCTGGGACTATTTCGACATTCAGGCCGATGGTGACCCGACGCAGGTGCTGGCCGGCCGCAAGATGCCGGGTGCCGAGTGGTTTCCCGAAACCCGGCTCAACTATGCCGAACACATCTTCCGCCAGGCCAGCGACCAGCGTCCGGCCATCATTGCGCGCTGCGAGGGCCAGACCCCAGTCGAAGTCTCCTGGCAGCAGCTGCAGCGCGATGTGGGCGCCCTGGCGGCAAGCCTACGCGGTCTGGGCATAGTGCGTGGCGATCGCGTGGTGGCCTATCTGCCCAATGTGCCGCAGACCGTGGTGGCGTTTCTGGCCTGTGCCAGCATCGGCGCCATCTGGTCCAGTTGCGCGCCGGAGATGGGCGTATCCGTGGTGCTGGATCGCTTCCAGCAGATTGCGCCCAAGCTGATTTTCGCGACCGACAGCTATAGCTATGCCGGCAGGCAGTTCGATCGCCGTGAAGTGCTGGACGAGGTGCTCCAGGGTCTGCCCGATATTGCCCGGGTGATTCATGTGCCGGGGCCCTTGTTCGGCAGCGATGCCGAACACGCGGCCGTGCCTTGGCGTGACTGCATGAGTTGGGCCGATGCAACGTGCCACGCAGCGCCGCTGCAGTTTGAGCGCCTGCCGTTCTCCCATCCGCTGTGGGTGGTGTACTCGTCGGGAACCACCGGCCTGCCCAAGGCCATGGTGCACAGTCATGGCGGCATCGTGCTCACCCATCTCAAAACCAATCGCCTGCAGCACGACGTGTTGCCCGGCGATCGTTTCATGTTCCTGGGCAGCACGGGCTGGATTGTCTGGAACCTGATGATAGGCAGCCTGCTGGCCGGCGCGACCGTGGTCCTGTCCGACGGCAACCCAACGGCGCCGAGCGACGATGCGCTCTGGGACTTCATCGACCAATACCAGGTCAGCATCTTCGGTTGCGGTGCGGCCTTCCTCACCAAGAGCATGAAGGATGGCATCTCGCCGAAGAGGGGGCGCCAGTTCGAGAAGCTGCGTGCCATCAACTCCACGGGCTCGCCGCTGCCTCTCGATGCCTATGCCTGGGTCTACGAGAACGTCAAAAGAGATCTGTGGCTGGCCTCGATCAGCGGCGGCACGGATATCGCCTCGGGCTTTGTGGCCTGCGCGCCCATACTGCCCGTCAACGCGGGCGAGATTCAGTGCCGCGAACTGGGCGTGGCCGCCCATGCCTTCAACGAACAGGGCCAGAGGGTGATCGCCGAAGTCGGCGAACTGGTGATTACCGAGCCCATGCCCTCCATGCCCGTGTTCTTCTGGAACGACGAGAGCGGGGCGCGCTACCACGACAGCTATTTCGACGTGTTTGCCGGCTGCTGGCGCCATGGTGACTGGATCGAGTTCAGCGAGCGCGGCACGGCCGTGATCTACGGACGCTCGGACAGCACCATCAACCGCTTCGGCATACGCATGGGCACGGCGGAGATCTACCGTGTCGTCGAGGAGCTCGACGCCGTCAAGGACAGCCTGGTGGTCGACCTTGAATATCTGGGTCGACCTTCCTTCATGCCGCTGTTCGTGACTCTGGCCGAAGGCCAGGCATTGACGGGCGAGCTGACCGCCCAGATCAAGAACGCCATCAAGACCAAGGCTTCGGCACGTCATGTGCCCAATGTGGTGGTTCAGGTGGCCGAGATTCCGCGCACCCTCACCGGCAAGAAGATGGAGGTGCCGGTGCGCAAGCTGCTGCTGGGCGCGGACGCGGCCAAGGTGGCCAGCCCCGATGCCATGGCCAATCCATCCAGCATTGATTTCTTCATTCAATTTCGAGAGCAGGTACCGCAGGCGTGACAGGCGCTTGAGGCTGATTTGACTCAATACCCAAAGCAGACCCACCCATGAACCATCAAGATCTGATCGCCATCGATTTCCACACCCATGCGGAAGTCAGCTGCCGCAATCCCTTTGACAGCTACGGCGAGGAGTACGACCGCGCGGCCGACAAATACTTCGGCAGCTCGCTGCGCCCGACGATCGCCGAAACCATTGCCTATTACCGCGAGCGCAAGATCGGTCTGGTGATGTTCACGGTGGACAGCGAGGCGCAATTGGGTCGCCGCCGCATCCCCAACGAAGAGATCGCCGATGCCGCGCGCGAGAACAGCGACATGATGGTGGCGTTCGCCAGCATCGACCCGCACAAGGGCAAGATGGGCGCGCGCGAGGCCGAGCGCCTGATCACCGAATGCGGCGTCAAGGGCTTCAAGTTCCATCCCACGGTGCAGGGCTTCCATCCCTATGACCGCATGGCCTGGCCCATCTACGAGGTCATCAACCACTACAAGCTGCCCGCCATCTTCCACACCGGCCACAGCGGCATCGGCAGCGGCATGAAGTGCGGCGGCGGTCTGCGCCTGGCCTACAGCAACCCCATGCTGCTGGACGACGTGGCCGTGGACTTCGGCGATATGCAGATCGTCATGGCCCATCCCAGCTTTCCCTGGCAGGACGAGGCGATCTCGGTGGCGCTGCACAAGCCCAATGTCTGGATCGATCTTTCGGGCTGGAGTCCCAAGTATTTCCCCAAGCAGCTGGTGCAGTACGCCAACACCCTGCTCAAGGACCGTGTGCTGTTCGGCAGCGACTTCCCGCTGATCACGCCCGAGCGCTGGATGAAGGACTTCGAGGTCGCCGGCTTCAAGCCCGAGGTCATGCCCGGCATTCTCAAGGACAACGCCGTGCGGCTGCTGGAGCTGGACAGAAAACGCGATGCCGCATGAAAGCCACAAGGATCACCCCGGTGATCCTTTTTTCATGGCGGATTGAGCAAAGCCAGAGACGAGCCCTAAGGCGGTTGTTGATTTGTATTGAAATCAGTCACTGTCTGAATTAAAGACATTTATTGCCTGATTTTCAGACGATATAGAGCTGCGTATGGCGGCTCCTCAGAGGAAAACCAGACTGGCACGAAGACTGCTGTCTGCACACCATAGAAAGACAAGCGGACACACCGCATCCATCCTCAAGGAGACAACACATGCACAAGCGCAGCCTGCTGCAGGCGGCCGTTCTGGCGGCCATGGTGGTTCATGTTCCCGGCGCCCTGGCGCAATCCGAAATCCGCATTGCCCATGTCTACAGCAAGACCGGACCGCTGGAGGCCTACGGCAAGCAGACCCAGGCCGGGCTGCTGATGGGGCTTGAATATGCCACGGGCGGCAGCATGACGGTGGCAGGCAAGAAGCTGGTGCTTATCGAAAAGGATGACCAGGGCAAGCCCGATCTGGGCAAGAGCCTGCTGGCCGCAGCCTATTCGGACGACAAGGCAGATCTGGCTGTCGGCCCCAGCGCGTCGGGCGTGGCGCTGGCCATGCTGCCCGTGGCCGAGGAGTACAAGAAGATCCTGATCGTCGAGCCCGCCGTGGCCGATTCCATCACCGGCGACAAGTGGAACAAGTACATCTTCCGCACCGGCCGCAACTCCAGCCAGGACGCGATCAGCAATGCCGTGGCCATCGACAGGCCCGGCGTGACGATTGCGACGCTGGCCCAGGACAATGCCTTCGGTCGCGACGGCGTCAAGGCCTTCAAGGAAGCGGTCAAGAAAGGCAAGCTGGTGCATGAGGAGTACCTGCCCGCCGCCACCACCGATTTCACGGCCGGGGCCCAGCGCCTGATCGACAGGCTCAAGGATGTTCCGGGCAGGAAGGTGATCTGGATTGTCTGGGCCGGTGCCGGCAACCCCTTCAAGATCGTCGACATGGACCTCAAGCGCTACGGCATCGAGATCGCCACGGGCGGCAACATACTGCCCGCCATGGCGGCCTACAAGAATCTGCCGGGCATGGAGGGCGCCACCTACTATTACTTCGGCATTCCCAAGAACCCGGTGAACGAAGCCATGGTCTCCATGAGTTACAAGCAGTTCAAGGCTCCGCCGGACTTCTTCACGGCGGGCGGTTTCTCGGCCGCCATGGCCATCGTCACGGCACTCAAGAAGACAGGCGGCGACACCAAGACCAACACCTTGATCAAGGCCATGGAAGGCATGAGCTTCGATACACCCAAGGGCGTCATGACCTTCCGCAAGGAAGATCACCAGGCCATGCAGAGCATGTACCACTTCAGGATCAAGAACGATCCGGCCATGGCCTGGGGCGTGCCCGAGCTGGTGCGCGAGATCAAGCCTGAAGAAATGAACGTTCCCGTCCGGAACGGACGGTAACCACCCCCTGAGTTACTTCGCCTAGGCGGCCCCGCGCCTTCCCCTAACCGGGCGTCCCCTCTCTCGTCGAGAGGGGAACGACGCCATCGCCGTGAGGCGGCTCTTGCTCGGCGTCTCTGACTTGGTCAGCGTGCGGGCAAGGTTCAGTTCACTTTTTGATAGCTGCATGCGCTTGTGTGTAAGGCGCTAGGGGCTGTATTTGCCTATTTCTCATGCTGACCACTGACAAGCTCACCGTCCGCTTTGGCGGTCATGTTGCGGTCAACGGCGTGACCTGCTCCTTCGAGCCGGGCACGCTGACGGCCATCGTCGGCCCCAATGGCGCGGGCAAGACCACTTACTTCAATCTGATCTCGGGGCAGTTGCGGGCCACGGAGGGCAGGGTGTCGTTGCAGGGGCGCGACCTTACGGGCCTGCCGCCTTCGGCGCGCACGCGTGCCGGCCTGGGGCGGGCCTTTCAGCTCACGAATCTGTTCCCGGCCCTGTCGGTGCTGGAGAACGTGCGCCTGGCCGTGCAGGCCACGCGCCAGGGCGCGCACCGGCGCGGCATGAATCTCTGGAGCATCTGGAGCGACCACCGCGCATTGCTGGCGCGCGCGCAGCAAATCCTGGAGCAGGTGGCGCTGTGGGCGCGGCGCGATGAGCCGGTTTCGGCCCTGCCGCATGGCGACCAGCGCAAGCTTGAGGTGGCGCTGCTCATGGCGCTGGAGCCGAAGGTCTATATGTTCGACGAGCCTACGGCGGGCATGAGCCATGACGAGGCGCCGGTGATTCTGGACCTGATACGCGAACTCAAGAAGGATCGCAGCAAGATCATTTTGCTGGTGGAGCACAAGATGGACGTGGTGCGCGAACTGGCCGACCGCATCATCGTGCTGACCAATGGCACGCTGGTGGCCGACGGCAAACCGGCCGAAGTCATTGCCTCGCCCGTGGTGCAGCAGGCATACCTGGGGCTGACGCCCCAGGATGCCGTTGGCGGCACTGACGCTCACCCCCATCCCGGCCTTCCCCCGTCAGGGGGAAGAGGAGAACAACCATGAGCGAGATACTGTTGGAGCTCCAGGGCGTGCACACCCATATAGGCGCCTATCACATCCTGCACGGCGTGGATTTGGCTGTGCCGCGCGGCGAGGTCACCATGCTGCTGGGCCGCAATGGCGCGGGCAAGACCACCATGCTGCGCACCATCATGGGCCTGTGGCAGGCCGGCCAGGGCTGCATCCGCTTTGGCCGGCAGGACATCACGCGCCTGGCCACGCCGGCGATTGCCCAGCTCAACATCGCCTATGTGCCTGAGAACATGGGCATTTTTGCCGACCTCACGGTCAAGGAAAACCTGCTGCTGGCTGCACGCTCGGCCTCGCATGCGGCGCGTATGGACCGCTCGCGCCTGGACTGGATCTACGAGCTGTTCCCGGCCGTGCAGAAATTCTGGGACCATCCGGCCGGCAAGCTCAGCGGCGGGCAAAAGCAGATGGTGGCCGTGGCGCGCGCCATCGTCGAGCCGCGCGATCTGCTCATCGTGGATGAACCCAGCAAAGGCCTGGCTCCGGCCATCATCAACAACATGATCGAGGCCTTCGCCCAGCTCAAGGCCAGCGGCGTGAGCATTTTGCTGGTCGAGCAGAACCTTGCCTTCGCCAAGCGCCTGGGCGACGGCGTGGCTGTAATGGACAACGGCCGTGTCGTGCACGCGGGCCGCATGGCCGATCTTGCGGCCGACGAGGAACTGCAGCAGTCGCTGCTGGGGCTGGCGCTATGAAGTCACAAGAGTCAAAGCAAAAAGCAGATCGAGCGCTTGCTGGTCAAGCGCAGGCCGCTATGGATATGAAAGTTCGCGCCGAGGTGAGGACATGATACGCAAGGACCTGGATTACAAGCCGCTGCTGCTGGTGCCGCTGCTGGCGCTTGCTACCTTGCCCCTGGTGGGCTCTCCCAGCACCTGGCTTACGCTGACGGTGGCTGGCCTGGCAATGGGCATGATCATCTTCATCATCGCCTCGGGGCTGACCCTGGTGTTCGGCCTCATGGACGTGCTCAACTTCGGCCATGGCGTGTTCATCGCGCTGGGCGCCTTCGTCGCCACCAGCGTGCTCGGTGCCATGGGCGACTGGACGGGCTCGGCGCAGCTGTGGCGCAACCTGGTGGCCGTGCTGCCGGCCATGGTCGTGGCCATGCTGGTGGCTGGGGCCCTGGGCCTGGCCTTCGAGCGCTTCATCGTGCGGCCCGTCTACGGCCAGCACCTCAAGCAGATTCTCATCACCATGGGCGGCATGATCATCGGCGAGGAGCTGATCAAGGTCATCTGGGGTCCGCAGCAGATTCCGCTGCCGCTGCCCGAAGCCATGAAGGGCGCCTGGCTGCTGGGCGATGCGGCCGTGGAGAAATACCGGGTCTTTGCCGTGCTGGTGGGCGCTGCCGTGTTTGCCGTGCTGGCCTTCATGTTGTCGCGCACCAAGATCGGCCTGCTGATCCGCGCCGGCGTGCAGGACCGCGAGATGGTCGAGTCCCTGGGCTACCGCGTGCGCCGATTGTTCGTGGCCGTGTTCGTCGCTGGCTCAGCCCTGGCCGGCCTGGGTGGGGTGATGTGGGGCCTGTACCAGCAGAACGTGGTGGCGCAGATGGGCGCCCAGGTCAATGTGCTGATCTTCATCGTCATCATCATCGGCGGCCTGGGCAGCACGGGCGGTGCGCTGATCGGTGCGCTGCTTGTGGGACTGATGGCCAACTACGCGGGCTTTCTGGTGCCCAAGGTGGCGCTGTTTTCCAATATCGCGCTCATGGTGGCCGTCCTGCTGTGGCGCCCCCAAGGCATCTATCCGGTCGCCAACAGATGAGATACCCCCTGAGTCGCTTCGCGCCTTCCCCCTGGAAGGAGGACGCCACCCTCGCTGCGGGGCGGCGCGGCCGGCCCAGGGCCTTGCTCGGTGGCAACTGGCTTGGTGCATGCCGGCTGCATATGTGGCGCCATGAAAGTTTGAAAGGCTAGTCTGATGCTCAACCGTTTGCTCTCCGGCGACATGCCGCGCAGCCGCGTGCTGGCCATGGTGTTGTTGCTGATCTTCGCGGGCCTGGCCCTGGCGCCGTTTCTCTTCCCCGGCGTCAAGGCGCTCAATGTGGCGGCCAAGGTGCTGATCTTCTTGGTGCTGGTGGCCAGCTTTGATCTGCTACTCGGCTATACCGGCATCGTCAGCTTTGCCCACACCATGTTTTTCGGCATAGGCGCTTATGGTGTGGCCATTGCCTCAGGCAGGCTGGGGCCGGGCTGGGGGGCGCTGGCCCTGGGACTGGGGGCGGCGCTGCTGGTGTCGCTGCTCTTGTCCCTGGCCATCGGCCTGTTCTCCCTGCGTGTGCGTGCCATCTTCTTTGCCATGATCACGCTGGCCGTGGCGGCTGCATTTCAGACCCTGGCGTCGCAGCTGTCGGACTGGACCGGGGGCGAGGACGGCCTGACCTTCAAGATGCCCGAATGGCTGTCACCCAGCTTCGAGCCTTTCGAGAACGATATCTTCGGCGTGACCATCGACGGCAAGATCCTCAGCTACTACCTGCTGTTTGCCGTGGCCGTGGCCCTGGTGCTGATGCTGCTGCGCATCGTCAATTCGCCGTTCGGCCGCGTGCTGCAAGCCATCCGCGAGAACGAATTCCGTGCAGAAGCCATTGGCTACCGCGTGGTGGTCTATCGAACCACCTCCAGCGTGCTGTCGGCCCTGTTCGCCTGCGTGGCTGGCGCCATGCTGGCCGTCTGGCTGCGCTACAACGGGCCCGATACCTCGCTCTCGTTCGAGATCATGATGGACTGTCTGCTCATTGTGGTGATCGGCGGCATGGGCACCATCTACGGCGCGGTGATCGGCTCCGTGGTATTCCTGATCGCCCAGAGCTATCTGCAGGATCTGCTGCGCATGGCCAGCGAGGCCAGTGCCAGTCTGCCTTGGCTGGCCGCGCTGCTGTCGCCCGACCGCTGGCTGCTGTGGCTGGGCCTGCTGTTCGTGCTTTCGGTCTATTACTTCCCCACGGGTGTCGTGGGGAGGCTGCGCGCGGCTGCGGCGCGCAAGCCCTGACATCTTTTACTGGCATCCCTTCTCTGACTGCTTTCACTACGACAGGAGACAAAGCCCATGCAGAAGACCTATGCGATTGCCTTGCCACCCGCGGCCCTTGCGGTGCTGGCGGCCGCCGTGCTGACCGCCTGCGGGGGCGGCGATGGAGGCGAGCTCAATGCCAAACCCGGTTACCTGGGCACGGTGCGGCAGCAGAGCTATGACGGCAGCAGCGATGACCTGCTGACCGCGGGCCTGGGCAAGAGCGGCCTGGCCGTGGCCACGGCGCCGGGCTTTGCCAGCGCGCTCCAACCCACGGCGGCCGAGCTGCGCCGCCTGGCCATCTACACCAATTACCGCGCCATGCTGGACATGACTGCGGCGGGCGGCTACGGCACGCTCTACGGCCCCAATGTGGATGCGCAGGGCCGGGTGACGGCCGGCGAAGGCAGGATTGCCGGCACCGAGTACATCGCGTTCTCGGACGACGGCACGGGCCGCAAGAACGTCACGCTCATGGTGCAGGTGCCGGACAGCTTCGATCCCAGGAAGGCCTGCATCATCACCGCCACGGCTTCGGGCTCGCGCGGCGTGTACGGCGCCATCACCACGGGCGAATGGGGGCTCAAGCGCGGCTGCGCGGTGGCCTATTCCGACAAGGGCACGGGCGCCGCTCCGCACGACCTCATGAACGACACCGTGCCGCTGATCGACGGCACGCGCAGCACGGCTGCCGCAGCGGGCAAGCAGGCTGCATTCAATGCGGGGCTCACGGCTGGCGAACTGGCCGTCTTCAACACTGCCACGCCCAACCGCTTTGCCTTCAAGCATGCGCACTCGGGCCAGAACCCAGAGAAGGACTGGGGACGTACCACGCTGCAGGCCGTGGAGTTCGCCTACTACGTGCTCAACGAGCGCTATGGGGACCGCAATATTCTGGGCGAACGCCTGCGGACGCTCAAGCCTAGCAACACCATCGTCATCGCGTCCAGCATCTCCAACGGCGGCGGCGCGGCGATTGCCGCCGCCGAGCAGGACTCGCAGGGGCTGATCAACGGCGTAGCCGTGTCCGAGCCTGCGGTGGAGTTGCCCGCCAGCCCCGGCGTGACCGTGCAGCGCGGCGGCACGGCACTGCCTGTGGTGGGCAAGACGCTGGTGGACTTCACGAGCTATGCCAACCTCTATCAATCCTGCGCCTCGCTGGCGGCATCGGTCAGCGGATCTCCCTATGCGGCTGCGTTTGCTGCGGGGTTTGCCAGCACGGCTCTGCCGATTGCGCCCAACCGCTGCGCGGCACTCAGGACTGCCGGCTTGCTGAATGCCACGACCACGGCGGCCCAGGCCGAAGAAGCTTTGCAGAAGCTGCGCGACTATGGCTGGGAGCCGGAGTCCAGCGAGCTGCACGCCTCGCTGGCCGCCTTTGAGGTGGCGCCCGCCGTGTCGGTCACTTTTGCCAACTCGCTCTCGCGCGCCAGCGTGAAGGACAACCTCTGCGGCTACAGCTATGCCGGTGCGACGGCTGCGGGCGCAGTGACGCCGTTGGCCCCAGAGGCGCTGGCCAGCATGTTCTCCACGGGCAACGGCGTGCCGCCATCGAGCGGCGTGCAGCTCATCAACAACAAGGGCAAGTTCGGTGCCGCGCGCGACTTCCTCTCCGTCTCGGTGAACTCGGGCCTGGCCGACTGGAACACGCCGGGTGCGCTATGCCTGCGCAATCTCGTCACGGGCAATGATGGCGCCGCCAGGGCGCTGCAGGCCGGTGTCGACGAGACAAGGCGCAACGGCAATCTGCAGGGCAAGCCGGCCATCATCGTCCATGGCCGCGCGGATGCGCTGCTGCCCGTGAACCACACGACGCGGCCCTATGTGGCGCTCAACCGGAAAGTGGAAGGCGCTGCCAGCAAGCTCAGCTATGTGGAGGTCACGAATGCCCAGCACTTCGACAGCTTCATCGGCCTGCCCACCGTGCTGCCGGGGTACGACACGCGTTACATCCCGCTGCATGTCTATCTGAACCGCGCGCTCGATGCCATGTATGACCACCTTGCCAATGGCAAGGCGCTGCCTCCGAGCCAGGTGGTGCGCACCGTGCCGCGTGGTGGCAACCCGGGCCAGGCACCGGCTATACAGCCAGCCAATCTGCCGCTGATTGCCGGCACGCCGGCAGCGGCCGACAGGATAGAGGTCAGTGCCGGAGTCATCCGCGTGCCGGACTGATACGCATGACCGGCCGGTGGCTACGGCTGCCGGCTGACTACCGAAGTTGATAGCTGATAGCGCTTATCACATATGCGCTGGAGGCCTTTTTGATGCTGAAACCTGCCATGCCCAACCACTGCGCTTCTGCGGCCATCGTGCCGGCATCCTGCTATGCGAACTGCGCTGGCTACGAGATTCATTACCTTGACTGGAAGCCGCAAGGCCCGACCAAGGCTACGGTGATCGCCTGGCATGGCCTGGCACGCACGGGGCGCGACATGGATGCACTGGCGCAGTTTCTTGCGGTGCAAGGCTATCGCGTCATCTGCCCGGATACGCTGGGCCGCGGCCTGAGCCAATGGAGCCGCAACCCGCGCGAGGAGTATCAGCTGCGCTTCTATGCCCGGCTGGCACGCGAGCTGATGGATGCGCTGGCGCTGCAGCAGGTGCACTGGGTGGGCACCAGCATGGGCGGAGCGATAGGCACGGTCTGTGCATCCGGCCTGTTCGAGCCGGATCTCAGGCAGCGCATTCTCACGCTCACGCTCAACGACAATGCGCCCGAACTGGCCGAGGCTGCGCTGGCCCGCATCAAGAGCTACGCGGGCCGGCCGCCGGTGTTCGACACCGTCGCCGAGCTGGAAGGTTTTTTCCGCGCGGCCTACAAGCCCTATGGCTGGCTCAGCGATTTCGAGTGGCGCAAGCTGACCGAGACCAGCACGCGTCGTTGCGATGACGGCCGCGTCACCCCGCATTACGATCCGCGCATGATCGAGCAGTTCACCGAGCATGACAACGACTATCTGCTCTGGGATCACTATGACGTGCTGCAACTGCCCGTGCTGTTGCTGCGCGGCGTGGAGTCCGATCTGGTGCTCAAGCCGGTGGCCGAGCAGATGCTGCAGCGTGGCCCCGGTGCCCGAGGTCTGCTGACCTGGCTGGAAGTGCCGGATTGCGGCCATGCGCCGGCGCTCAATGTGAGCACGCATTTCGAGGCCGTTCTGTCCCATCTGCACTAGGCTTGACGCGCAAAACCTCGCAGCCCCGGGGATGTTCGCGTCTCGCTAGCATCGGTGGCTAACCCTGGTCGGGGTAAGGAGCGTGGGTCATGGGTTTTGTCGTGGATCTGATTCGGGAATACGGCTTCGGCATTGTCTTTCTCAATGTGCTGATAGAGCAGCTGGGCGCGCCCATCCCGGCCTATCCGGTGCTGGTGGTGACCGGAGCGCTGGAGGGGGGCAGCCTGGCACGTCTGGGCTGGCTCACTGTGATTGCAGTGGCTGCAGCGCTGATAGCCGATGTGCTCTGGTACCACGCTGGCAGGGCCTATGGGCACAGGGTGCTGGGACGTATCTGCCGCATTTCGCTCTCGCCCGATGCCTGCATACGCCAGACCGAGTCGGTTTATGGGCGTTGGGGCGCCAAGTCCCTGCTGGTGGCCAAGTTCGTGCCGGGCTTTGCCTCCATTGCCAGTGCGCTGGCCGGTGTGGTGGGCACGCCGCTGCGCACCTTTGTGTTGTTCGATACGCTGGGGGCCCTGATCTGGGTGGGCTCGGCGGTGTTTCTGGGCTCGCTGTTCAGTTCCACGGTGCAGGATCTGCTCGATGTGCTGACGGCGCTGGGCAAATGGGGGCTGCTGCTGCTGTGCGTGGCGTTCGCGGTCTTCGTGGCGCGCAAATGGTGGCAGAGGCAGCGCGTGGTGCGCTCGCTGAAGATGCCGCGCATGTCGGTCGAGGAACTGGCGGGGCTCAACGCCCAGGGCATCACGCCGACGGTGATCGATGTGCGCGAACCCCTGCTCTTCGGCCAGGGTCATATTCCCGGGGCCAGCTCCTGGCTGGAGCATCAGGGCAAGGGCAAGGCGGCCTACGAACATTTGCTGCCGCGTGAGCGGCATGAGCATGGCCTGGTTGTGTACTGCGACTGTCCCGACGAGATCTCCGCCGCGCGCGTGGCGAGGCAATTGCAGCGTGCGGGATTTCACAACGTCCGGCCATTGTCCGGTGGCCTGACGGCCTGGGAGGCAGCGGGCTTTGAGCTGGAAAAGCCCCGGGCCTGAGCAGGCCCCAAAGAAAACGCCCTGACCGTAGGGCAGGGCGTCGGGGCAGGGACTGTGGCGCTTATTTTCCGGCAGGCATGGAGCAATGTCCGCCCTGTGCTGCCTGGCCGGAGCCTGCTGCAATCAGCGGCGCTTCAAAGCGCAGGTCGATGGCCGGCGATGTATGAAAGTCCCAGGCCAGAAAGACGAGCAGCAGAGCCCAGAATACGGTGCGCAAGGTGCTTGGTGAGGTCATGGTTGTTCCTTGCTCAGAAGCCGAAATGGCGGCGGATGCGCAGGCCGAAGATGGTGCCCGCAAATGCCAGTGGGACCCAGATCCAGCCGTGGATGGAGCCGGTGGAGATGCCCGAAAGCATGGCGCCCACATTGCAGCCGAAAGCCAGGCGCGAGCTGTAGCCGAGCACCAGTCCCGCCACCAGGGCCACGACCCATTGCGTGCCTGTGAGTGCCTTGGCAGCCGCGGGCTTGCCGGCGGCAATCCACAGTGCGCCGCCCAGAATGCCGATATTGGTGATGCTGGTCACGTCCAGCAGCACGGTCTCATGCAGGCGCGCCGCATTGCCGGGCTGGCTCCAGAACCAGTTGCTGGCCAGATCGACGGCGCCCGTGGCGTTGGCGATCTTGGCGGCCCACAGACCAAAGCCGTAGACCACGCCCCAGGGCTGGCCCGCGATGATCAGGTTGAGCGTGGCCAGGATGGCCAGCAGCACGGCACCGACCAGCCATTTGCGCACCAGCAGCGGCTTGGCCGGGCGGTTCAGGGCGGCATTGGCTTTTTTCACATACAGGGCCACGCCTGCAGCGATCACGGCCAGTGCGATCAGCGTGGCGATCAGCGCTGGAGCCCAGCCCCATTGCGTGACCAGACCCACAGGGGCAGCATTGCCCAGGTCCAGCCACCAGCCCAGGTGCAGGCTGCCCAGAAAGCTGCCGATCGCGAACAAGGGCAGTATGGCCGTGTTCATGGGAATGCCCATGCCGGCTTTGTAGAGGGTGCCGCTGCCGCAACCGTCGGCGATCTGCATGCACAGGCCGAAGACAAAGGCACCGACCAGCAGGCTGATGCTGGGGGGGCCGAGAGCTGCCGTCAGCTCGGGGAAATGGCCCAGCAAAGGCATGGCCAGTGCCGCAGCCAGCGCCAGCAGCAGCAACTGGCCAAAGATGCCGCTGCCGTCTTTTTCCTCGACCAGCATGCGCCAGCCCGTGGTGAAACCAAAGCGCTTGCCGGCCAGCACCGCGCCCAGGCCTATGCCCACGGCGAACAGCGCCGCCTGGCGCACCGAGACCGACCACAGCAGCCAGCCAAAGAAAACGGCCAGCAAGGCCGTTATGGGAAGTCGTTTCATGTGTTTTTATGGAATTGATGGGTAAGGACTGCGACGCACTTTCCGCAAAGGGCATGCACCCAGATCAGAGACAACGAGCAAAGGCCGCCCTGCAGCGAAGTTGTCGTCCCCCTTGGGGGCGCCGGGCTTGGGGAAGGCGCGAAGCGACTCAGGGGGAGTCATTTAAAAGTTTTTTCCCACCATTTCTGGGCGTCATAGGCCAGTGACTGGGCGCGGCCCGGCTGGTTGGCCATGCGCGGCGCGTCCTTGGACTGCGTCCAGTCCACCATGGAGCCTGCGTAGAGCTTCACATTGGGCAGGCCGGCCATTTCGGACAGACCGAACCAGTCGGTGGCCGCCCAGTGACCGGTATTGCAGAAGGCCACCATGTCCTGGCCTTGTGGGCGCTGGACCTTGGCAGCGATTTCCCTGGCCTTGGCTGCATCCACGAACTGCGAAGTACCGGGCACAAACCACTGGTTGAAATCCAGCTGCTGGGCGCCGGGCAGGGTGCCCGAGAGCTTGGCGGCTGGCGCGCGGGTCTTGCCCAGATAGAAGGCGTCGGGGCGCGAGTCCACCAGAGCCGCGTTGGACAGGTCGAGATGCCTGCCCACGTCCTGCTGGGTGGCCAGCCAGCTGGCGTCAAAGGTCGGTGCGTAGCTGCTGGGCGCGATCTGTGTGCGGGTCTTGGCCAGGGGCTTGCCTGCGCCTTCCCAGGCCTTCATGCCGCCGTTGACGATGGACAGCTCCTGGAGACCCAGGCTTTTGAGCGTCCAGTAGACGCGGGCAGTGGCACCGAAGTCCGTGGCGTCGGCACCGCTGGAGATCACGATGGCATGCGTGGCTGGCGTCAGGCCCAGGGACTGCACCAGCGCCACCAGCTTGGCTTGGTCAGGCAGTTCGCCAGGATTGGTGGCCGGGCCGCGCCATTTGCCGTAGGGGGCGTTGGCAGCCTGGGCGATATGGCCGGCCTCGAAGGCTTTGGGGTCGCGGATATCGATGAGGCGGACATCGGCCTGCTGCAGCAGAGGCTGCAGCTGTTCGGGGTTGAGCAGGGGCTGGGCCGCGAGCGCCCAACTGCTGGCGCCCAGGCCCAAGCCCAGACCCAGTGCATAGCGTGTCAGAGAGTTTTTCATGGCAGGAGTCGGCAAAACCGAGTCGTCAGGGGCATGGCTATGCCCAGGGTCTCTATTGTCCGGCCTTGCCGCGACAGGGCCAACCAAGAAAAACTTGTCTGCTTATTGCCTGGGGTCATGAACCGGAGAGCAAACGGCGTGACTTCTGATGATGATAGCTAAAAGTGGTTGAATCGCTTTGTGGGTGAGAGATTGCAGCTATTGATTTAGATGATTAATGTGCTTTGCAGGGCCGGAAACAGCTCCTGCACGGCACGCCGGATGCCGCCATAGCCCGTACAGCGACAAAGGTTTCCGCACATCAGGGCCTCGGCCTCGGCGGCTGTGGGGCGGGGCTGCTGCTGGTGCAGCCAGCTCATACTCATGACCATGCCGGGGCTGCAATAGCCGCATTGCACGCCGCCGCAGCGCGCCAACGCCTCGCGCACGGGCTCGCTGGCGCTGTCCTGTGCCACGGACTCGATGGTGCGCACCGTCTGGCCCTGGATCTGATAGGCCATCAGCAGGCAGGCGTTCACGGGCTCGCCGTTGAGCCAGACCATGCAGGCGCCGCAGCGTCCCACTTCGCAGCCGGGCTTGGCCCCGGTGAGGTGCCAGTGCTCGCGCAGCAAGGTCAGCAGCCGGGTATCGGGGCTGCAGCTGGCGCTGACCGGCTGGCCGTTCAGATTCAGTAGCAGCACAAAAGCCGAGGCCTCCTTTGCGCTTGCTGCGGGTGGCTTGCCGCCGTGCTCCGGGATGTGGGGCGTCGTCATGGTGTGGAGGGCTCCGCGCCCGCTTCCAGCAGCGCAATCACGCGCTCCGGGGTCATGGGCAGTTGGGTGATGGGGCGCTGCAGTGCGGCGGCCAGGGCATTGGCCACTGCGGGCAGGGCCAGGTTGACGCTGATCTCGCCGGCTCCGCGCGGGCCTATGGGGTCAGCCTCGGGAAGGTTCTCGATCGCCAGCACCTGCATTTCAGGGGCATCGGCCAGCGTGGGGATCAGATAGCTGTCGAGATTGCGCGCCTGATAGTGGCCGTCCAGGCAGGCCAGCTCCTCCTGCGTGCCCATGGCCAGGCCCATGAGGGCGCCGCCTTCCATCTGGCCCAGATAGCCCTGGGCCGATGCCACGGGGCCCAGGGCCGTGCACATCACCAGCCGCTGCACCTGGACCATGCCGCTCCAGGTGTCGACGCGTACCTGGGCAATGGCGGCGCAGGCTCCGAAGACGAAGTGGGTGTCATGCGCGTTGCCCTCCGGGTCCTCTGCGCGCAGGTCTATGGAGATACAGGGCGCTTGTTCGCCCGATGCCTTTGCCAGATCGGCGTAGCTCAGGCACAGGCCCGCAGCGCTTTCCAGGCCCCAGGCGCCGCAGCGCAGAGGAATATTGGGCAGCAGTCTTGCGGCGGTCAGGAGCAAGGCTTGCTGCCAGGGCTGGGCCGCCTTCTGCAAGGCGCGCCATACCAGCGTGGTGGCGCGCGAGGCGGCGACCGGGCCCGAGTCGGGCGTCAGCCGGGTATCGCCCAGCACCGGCCTGATGGCGTCGGCGGCGCAGCCCAGATGCTGCGCGCCCAGGCTCTGGATGGTTCCGACCAGGTTTTGTCCCAGCTCGGTGAAGCCGCAGCGCAGCTCGATCGCACCGTCGGCGGCCAGGGCCAGCTCCATGCGGCAGTCGCTGGGGCCACCCTTGCCAAAGCCGTCACTGCGGTGGATCAGCGTGAGGCCCACGCCGTGCAGATGGCGGCCATCCGCGCTGGCCCAGCGGTGCGGTCCGCGCCACAGCGCTTGCTGGTGGGCGACATCGAGTGCGCGCAGGGCGCCGTCGAACGGCACGACATGCTGGCCCAGCGGGCCGGGTGCCTCGGGAGCGGCGAGATTGAGGGCGCGAAACGCGTCAGCTGTCATGCCGACCAGCGCAGCCAGTCTGTCCATCTGCTGCTCAAGTGCAAATTGCACCTGCACGGCGCCGAAGCCGCGAAACGCACCGGCGATGCCGTTGTTCGTATAGGCCAGCCTGGCGCCGAGGTCCAGTGCCAGATACCGGTAGGGGCCGGGGGCATGCTCGAGCGCAGCATCCAGCACCTCGGGGCCATGCGTGGCATAGGCCCCGGTGTCGGCCACTATCTGCACCTGGTGGTAGGTGAGCCGCCCCTGTGCATCGCAGCCGGTCTGCATGTCGATCTGCATGGGATGTCGCTTGACACCCAGATCCACTGATTGCGGACGTGTCAGGTGCAACCGTACGGGGCGCTGTGCCCTCCAGGCCAGCAGGGCCGCGATGGGTTGAATCGTCAGCTCGTCCTTGCCGCCATAGGAGCCGCCCACGGGCGTGGCCACGGCGTGAACCCTGTCGTGCGGCAGGCCCAGCATGTCGGCGATGACCTGCTTTTCCCGCGCGGGGTTGTGGCCGCCGAAGAACAGGCGCAGGCCGCCCGCGCCATCAGGCTCGGCCACACCGCCTTCGGTCTCGAGAAAGGCATGCATCTGGCGTGGCGTGACATAGCTGTCCTGCACCCGGTGCACTGTGCTTGCCCGGGCCGCAGACATGTCGCCCTGGCGGTGGCTGGCGGCATGCAGCAGATTGCCGTCCTGATGGACCGCCTGCTCGGAGGCCGCCGTACCGTCAAGGGCGGCGACCGGGTCGCAGACCGGGGGCAGGGGTTCGTAGTCAACCCGGATCAGCGCCAGAGCCTGCCGCGCCGTCTCCATGTCCACGGCCGCAACGGCGGCGACCGGGTCGCCCACATGGCGCACCTTGTCGATGCAGAGCACGGGCCGGTCTACCTTGCGCAAGCCATAGTGCTTGATGCCGGGGATATCGGCATGGGTGACCACGGCATGGACGCCTGGCAGGGCTTGGGCGGCGCTGGTATCGATATGCAGAATGCGCGCATGGGGGTGGGGGCTACCGAGAATCGCTCCGCGCAGCTGACCCGGCTGAATGCGGTCGCTCAGAAAGCCCGGGTTGCCGCCGAGCTTGGCCCTGGCATCGGGCCGGGTCGGTAAAGCCTCAAGGCTCAGCTCGCGGATGTGATGAGGGGTGGGGAATTCCATGATGGTTCAGGCCAGCAGCCCGCAATGTCCGGCAATCAGGCGGCTGGCAATCCGGGCCAGATCGGGAGGCAGGCTTTGCTCGCAGGTGGTGCGTATATCGCCGAGGGAGGGGCGGATCTGCAGCTCCTGCGCATAGCTCAGCAGCTTTTCCGTGGCTTGCAGGCGGTGCACGCCTATGCCCGGGGCTGCCGCCGCAATGCGGTCCAAGTTCAGGCGCTTTTGTGCATCGCTCCAGCGCAAGGCCATGCGCAGGCGCGCGGGGGAGAATGCCGCGCGATAGCCGACTTTCTCGAACACCAGTGGCCGGGGCTCCATCACATCGCTGCGCGGCAGCAGAAACGAGAGCATCAGAGGCCGGTCCATGAGCTTGAGCGTCTGCGCCAGCGACTGCAGGTTGCCGTCCGTCAGCTCGACCTGCGCATCCATGGCCAGCAATACCGGGCAGCAGTCGCCTTCGCCCCAGCCTATATTGCCGCCCAGGGTTCCCAGGCGGCGTATTCCCATGCCCCCTAGCTGATCCAGGGCCTGGACGAGCACGGGCGCGTGCTGCTGAACCCAGGGGTGACGGCGCACGGCCTCCAGCCGCATGCCTGCACCGATGTGCAGATATTGCGGGCCGAGGCTGATCTGCTGCATCTCGGGCCAGTGCATCACATTGATGAAATGCGTGGCCGACGGCGCCAGACGAGGCTCTGCCCATGACTGCTGCAGCAGTGTGCCCCCGGCGATGAAGCAGGCGGCATTGCCGAGCTTGCGGGCCAGGGCCTGTGCGGCCTGGGGTGACGAGGGATGGGTGAGCAGCATGGGAGCGTCCTGCTGGCCTGGTTCTCAGCGCTGCGCCCAGAAGGCTTGCTGCTGGGCGGCGATCTCGGCCTCCATCTCGGGTACGGGGCCGATCAGCTCCACGGCCTTCTGGCAATGGTCGAAGACATAGCGCGACGAGACGCTCATGGTCGGGTTCTCGCCATGGCTGCCCGTGCATTCCAGCAGGCGATGCTCGGTCATGCCGAACACGATGCGACCGATATTGGCCCAGTAGGCCGTACCGGCGCACATGCAGCAAGGCTCCACATTGGTGTAGAGCGTGCAGCTCCAGAGAAACTCGGCCGTGTAATTGGTGGCCGCCATGCGCGCCAAGGTCGATTCCGCGTGGTTGACGGTGTCGATATTGCACTGCTCCATGAGCACGGTCTCCTGGTCGGGGCCCACCAGCACGGCGCCGAAGGGGTGGTGGCCCATTTGGGTGGCGCGCCGGGCCACGGCCTGGGCGCGACGCAGATTGCGCTGGATTTGTTCGGCAGAGGGCATCAGGCCCTGCGGGGGGAAGTTCTGGTCTGTCATGGTGGCGGTCCTTGTGTTGATCAGGCTGGAGTGCTCTGGCTCCAGGGAAAGAGGCGCTTGTGCAGCTGCTGCACGCCACCATAGAGCAGCAGGCTGCACAGCACCAGCAGTGCCAGTGCGGCAAAGGCCACGGGTACCTTGAAGGAGGAGGTGGCAAACAGAATCAGATAGCCCAGGCCTTTTTCCGCAGCCACGAACTCGGCGACCACGGCGCCCACAATGGCCAGCGTGATGGAGACCTTGAGGGCCGAAAACACATAGGGCACGGCAAACGGCATGCGAATCTGCCAGTACTGGCGGCTGGTGGTGGCGCGCAGCGAGCGCGACAGCTCCACCAGCTCTGCCGGCACCGAAGCCAGGCCCAGGGCCGTGGAAACCACCAGCGGGAAAAAGGCAATCAGTGTGGTGATGACCACGCGCGGCAGCAGGCCTGCGCCCAGAGTGACGACGATGATGGGGGCGACGGCCACGATGGGGGTGGACTGGATCACCACCAGCCAGGGCATGATGATTTTCGAGAGCAGCTGCGATCGCGTGATGGCGATGGCTAACGGAATGGCCAGTGCGATCGCCAGCGCATAGCCTATGAGCGCGACCTGCAAGGTGGCCGTGACATGCTCCAGCCAGCGCTGCAGCCCCATCTCGGCTGCAGAGCGCCAGATCTGGCTGGGAGCGGGAAAAATGTATTCGGGGATATGCGCCAGGCGGCAGGCACACTCCCAGAACAGCAGGACGGCGAGGAAAACCAGCAGCGACGCATGGCGTTGTATGAGGGCAGACATAGGGGGCCTCTTGGGGCTGCGGGAGGATCTTCAGGCGTGTGCCGGGTGTTTGCTGAAGACCTGGAGACGAATCTCGTTGGCCATTTCGGTGAACACGGGATCGGCCAGAGTGGCCATGCTGCGCGGGCGTGGCAGCGGCACATCGATGATGTCGGCCACACGGCCCGGGCGGGCGCTCATGACCACGATGCGGTCGGACAGCAGCAAGGCCTCCTGGATGGAGTGGGTCACAAAGACCACGGTCTTGGGGCGCTCGTTCCAGATGCGCAGCAGCTCCAGGCTCATTTCGTCGCGTGTGAGTGCGTCCAGCGCCGAAAAGGGTTCGTCCATCAGCAGGATGTCCGGGTCATGCAGCAAGGAGCGTGCAATCGCGACGCGCTGCTGCATGCCGCCCGAGAGTTCGTGGGGCCGCTTGTGGCCGAAGTCCCTGAGGCCGATCATCTCCAGCAACTGCTGGGCGCGGGCCTCTTCCTTCATTTCCACATGGCCGTATTTGTGGCGCATGGGGAAGGTGATGTTGTCAAGCACCGAGAGCCATGGCAGCAGCGTGGGCTTCTGGAACACCATGCCGATCTCGTCGCGTGGTTCGGTCACGGGCAGATCGAAGATACGTACCTCGCCGCTGCTGGGGCGGATCAGGCCTGCAATTAGGCGCAGTATGGTGGACTTGCCGCAGCCCGAGGGGCCGATCAGCGAGACGAATTCGTGGCGGCGCAGATGCAGGTCCACGCCCTGCAGGGCCGTGACAGGGCTGCCATCGCTGGAGACAAAGGTCTGGGTGACCGCGTTCAGATCGATTACGTATTGCATGGCAGGCGATCCAGGAAAGAACAAGGGCGGGAGCGTGAGGGCGGCGCTGCGCCGCGCTCACATGGCATTTACTGGCTCAGAAAGCGGCGATCCACCAGCGTTTCCGGGTCGACCTTCTTGGGGTCGTAACTCATGGACTGGGCCACCCAGCCCCAGGTGGCTGCCAGCAGCCGGGGCTCGAATTTGCCCAGGCCGTCGCGCTGGCTGATCTCGTTCCTGAGCAGCGGGATGGAGGCTTCAAATTCGGCCTTGACCACGGCAGTGTCGGCTTCGGGTACCTGGGCCTTCAGCGACTCGGCCGCCTTTTGCGGGTTCCGGATGGAGAACTCCAGCGACTTGCCCAGTGCCCGCACATAGCGCTTGAGCACCTCGGGGCGTTCCTTGATGGTCTTG
This sequence comes from Comamonas sp. F1-6, assembly GCF_039581415.1. Classification (NCBI taxonomy): domain Bacteria; kingdom Pseudomonadati; phylum Pseudomonadota; class Betaproteobacteria; order Burkholderiales; family Comamonadaceae; genus Comamonas; species Comamonas sp. F1-6. Next base: position 32,322 of record NZ_JBCPWN010000027.1, on the reverse strand, counting down.
TCGCTGGCCATGACGGACCAGCCATAGCCGTCCAGACCGAACTGCGTCCAGGGCAGGACCGACAGTTCCCTGCCGGCCTGCTTGAGCACGGCGCCGAAGGCCGGAGCCACGGTCACCCAGTTGATGGTCGCATCCACGCGGCCCTGAGCCAGCATGGGCGCCAGCGTCGCCGGGTCCGACTTGATGACCTTGATCTTGCTGGCGTCCACGCCGTTCTTCTGCAGCACGATGGGCCACAGCGCATTCGACGAGGAGAAGGTGGGCATGGCCACCGTCTTGCCTTCCATGTCCTTGAGGTTCCTGATCTTGCTGTCGGCGCGCGTGAACAGCGCATCGGGCTGTTTGGAATACAGCGACATCACGGCCTTGACGGGAATCCTGCCTTCGGCAGCGGCCATCATCAGCGCCGAGATGCCGCCAAAACCCACATCGGCAGAGCCCGAGGCCACCTTGGTCACGGCATCGGCCGAGCCTCGGCCCGGAACAATCTTCACGTCCAGGCCTTCGTCCTTGAAAAAGCCTTGCTGCACGCCGGCATAGACAAAGGACTTGTCGCCCCCGGGTAGCCAGTCGAGCTGCACCGTGAGCTTGTCGGCTGCCTGGGCCGCTGCGCCACAGGCGACGAGCATGGCGAAAAGGGCGGAGCGTTTGAAGTAGGTAGCGGGGCGCGTCATGAATAACTCCTGAAGAATGCGAGTTTTGGGTAATTGGTTGCTATACATTGATGAGCGGCATGCGCAAGCTCATAAAAGGTTTTGATTGAATTTCATCTAAAGCCGGCAGCAAGGCGTCGCTCAGGGCCTGAGGGCAGGCCAGTTGGGGCACATGGCCGCAATCGAGGCTGATGCGCCTGGCGCCCGGCGTGAGCTGCTGCATGCGCTGCTGCAGCGGCAGCGTCACGGAGCGGTCCTGGCGACATTCCACATAGATACGTGGCACCCGGCCAAAACGCTCGGCGCTGAGCCGGTTCACCATGGCCCGGCCCGCTTCGGGCTGGACGCAGAGACGGCTGGCCGCCTTGAGTGCTGCGGTCGGAGGGCAGTCATGCAGGAACAAATCCATGGCGGCTTCCAGCGACACGCTGCTGGCATTGCGCTGCTCGTTCCAGGCCAGATGCGGGCCTATGCCCTGGTAGTCAAAGCCCGGATCGGCGGCGCGGCATTGTGCGATCACATCGCCATAGCTCATGCCGCTGGGCAGCATCATTCCGGCCAGGTAGACCAGGGCGCTGACCCGCTCGGGGGCGGCCTGGGCGACCTGAGACGCTGTCATGCCGCCACCGCTGTGACCGACCACCACGGCAGGGCCGTCCAGCGCTTCCAGCACGCGCAGCACATGGGCGGTGTAGCCGTCGAGATTGGCGCAGCTGTCGTCTTCGGCGGCGGCATCGTTGCCCGGCAGATTGACGGCAAGCACCTTCCAGCCTCGGGCCTGTAGCAGCGGCGTCCAGGCCGCAAAAGCCCAGCTGCCTTGCCAGGCCCCGTGGATCAGCACCATATTGCGTGAGCTTGTCATCGTGGTCTCCGTCAACCGTAGGTGCGGCGATAGCATTCGATCTGGTGCTGCTCCACCGTGATGGCCGGGTATCTGGGCTGCTCGCCATCGTCCAGGCAGGTGGGAATGCATTCCACCTTGTGCAGCGGGTTGCCCGTGAAGAAAAAGGGCACGGAATAGCGTTCGCGACCCGAGACATTGATGACCCGGTGCAAGGTGGAGACATAGCGGTCGTTGGTCCAGCGCGCGAACAGGTCGCCGATGTTGACGACGAAGGCGCCGGGCACGGGGGGGGCGTCGATCCAGCTGCCGAGATCCTTGTCCCAGACCTGCAGGCCGCCGGCCTCGTCCTGCAGCAGCAAGGTCACGCCGCCGAAGTCCGTGTGCTCGCCGCAGCCTTTCTCGCCGGGTTCAGGGTTGGCAGGCTGGGGCGGGTAATGCAGCAGGCGCAGGGTCGCGGCGGCCTCCTTGAGATAGCCGTCGAAGTGGCTGACCGGCACGCCCAGCGACAAGGCTAGGCCGCGCACAATGGTCGCGCCCAGGCCGTAGGCGGCCTGGTAATAGTTCTGCATCACGGCGCGGAAGTCGGGCAGGGTTTCGGGCCATTGGTTGGGGCCGGTATTGAAGCGGCCGGCCAGCACGCGCGCATCGTTGGCCGCGACCTCGGCGCCAGCGTAAAAGCTTTCCTTGAGATCGGGCGGTGCGCCGCTCTCCAGCGTCTGGGCGCGCAGCGGCTCATAGCCGCGATTGCAGCGGGAGAGCTTTTTGTCCACGGCCAGCTTTTCGGTCATGGGCAGGTCAAAGAAGCGCTGGCTGGCGGCAAACAGGCTGCTGATCAGCGCAGGGTCTATGCCATGGCCGGTGATATAGAAGAAGCCGCGCTGTTCGCAAGCCTGGCGCAGTTGCTCGGCCACCAGGTGCTGATCCACAGGGTCATGGCTGCGCAGGCCGCTGATGTCGATGAGGGGGAGGGCAGAGGTGCTCACGAATGGCGTCCAGAAACTGAAGAACTGGAGTCAGTTTAGAAAGCACAGTCCGTGCTGGATAGCGCAGCTTTTGCTGCGGGGTGATCTAAAAATGTGAGCGCTAATCGCTGATGGGTAAAGTGTTGCACGGCATTGGTGCATTCGCGAGAGGCGATGCGCACAATGCCGGTGCAGTCATGGACCGGGGCGCTCTCAGCTCCTGGCGGAAGCCGCCGCAGCGGCGGTCTGCGTGCGGGCCACCCATTCACGCAGGGCGACGCTTTCCTCGTCCTCGCGGCTTTCTATGGCATCGGCCGCGATGCGGTTGAAGGCGTCGAGTGCCGATGGCAGCGTGCGTCCTGCACGCACATAGACGCCAAGTTCGGAGTACAGAGTGGTAGGGGTATCCAGCGGCACATGGACCAGCCGGCCTTCGCGCAGCTCGCGCTCCAGCCCCAGGCGGCTCTGGAAGAAAATTCCCACGCCGCGTTCGGCAAGACTCTTGGCCAGCTCGATGGACGAGGTTTCCAGCAACACCTGCAATGCACGCTTGTGGTGCGCCAGCAAGGGCTGCAGCAAGTCGTGCATGGAGAGTTCGGGCGTTGGCAGAATCAGCGGAAAGGCCGCGCATTGCGCAAAGTCCACGCGCTCCAGCTGGGCAATCGGGTGCTTGGGCGGCACGATGGCACCCAGCGCAAAGCGGCCCATGGTGCATTGGCGCAGATTGTCGTGGCGCTTGATCGAAAAGCCTATGCCCACGTCCGCATCGCCCTGAATCACGGCCTGTGCCGCCTGCTGGGAGCCGCAGGTGCGCACATGAATCTGAATCGTGGGATAGCGCCTGTGCATCTGCGTGAGCACGGCCGGCATCAGGTCGGCGTTCAGGCCTTCCACGGCGGCCACGCTGACCGAGCCGCGACGTACGCCGCGCAGCAGCTCCAGCTCGGTGCTGAGGCGGTGCTCGTCCTGCAGCACTGTGATCACATGGCGCGAAAACACTTCGCCGGCGGCCGTGAGCCGCAGGCCCGAGCTCAGGCGCTCGAACAGCGGGCTGCCGATTTCGTCCTCAAGCTGCAGCAATTGGCGGTTGACTGCCGACGAGGCCACATGCAGATGGCGCGCGGCTTCGCGTATGGAGCCGCAGCGGCGAATCATGTCGAAATAGCGAATGGAGCGGGCGTGAATATGCATGCAGCCGGAGGCAGCATATGCCGTGCCAGTTCGCTGGATGGCCGCCTACTGCGGCGCGCCCGCCGCCTTGGCGTGCTGGGCGCGGGCCTTGAGCTCGACATCGTCCTCGCGCCCGGTGGGCCAGCCTTGCATATGCTGCCGGGCAATATCGCTGAGTGCGGTGATCCAGGGCGCACTGTCGTTGAGGCAGTCTATGTACTCGAACTGCTGGCCGCCCGCATGCAAAAAGGCTTCACGCGCTTCCTGCTTGATTTCCTCCAACGTCTCCAGGCAGTCGCTGGTAAAGCCGGGGCAGACCACATCGACGCGCCGGGTGCCGGCCTGGGCCATGGCAATCAGCGAGGGTTCGGTATAGGGCTCCAGCCATTTGGCCTTGCCAAAGCGCGACTGGAAGGTCACCAGATACTGGTCGGTGGCGAGCTTGAGCCGCTCGGCCAGCAGGCGTGCCGTCTTGTGCGATTCGCAGTGGTAGGGATCGCCCAGATGCAAGGTGCGCTCTGGCACGCCATGAAAACTCATGACCAGCTTGTCCCCGCGACCGTGGCCGCGCCAGTGGGCTTCTATGCGCTGTGCCAGCGCTTCGATATAGCCGGCATCGTCGTGGTAGCGGTTGACGAAACGCAGCTCGGGAATATGGCGCTGGGTCCTGGCCCAGTCGTAGACGGCGTCGAACACGCTGGCCGTGGTCGTGCCCGAGTACTGGGGGTACAGCGGCAGGATCAGGATGCGCGTCACGCCGTCTTTCTTGAGGGCATCCAGTTGGGCCGCAATGGACGGCGTGCCGTAGCGCATGGCCGGCTGCACCAGCACATTGTGGCCGCGCTCGCCCAGCCAGCCGCGCAGCAAAGTGGCCTGGCGCGTGGTCCAGTGCAGCAGCGGGGAGCCGTCCTTTTCATGCCAGACGGTAGCGTACTTGGCGGCCGATTTGGCCGGACGGGTGCGCAGGATGATGCCGTGCAGAATCGGCCACCAGGCGAGCTTGGGAATCTCGACCACACGATCGTCACCGAGAAACTCCGCCAGATAAGGGCGCACTGCTGCAGCCGTGGGGGCGGCCGGGGTGCCCAGATTGCACAGCAGGATGCCGGTGCGTGCGGATTGGTCGTGACGGAAGCTGGGTTCGGGCGCAAAGCGTGATGGCATGGTGCAATTGTGTCAGCTAATCGGATAGGCGCAGCCGCTCTGCGGCATTAGCCGGGCCGCTATTCTTCGGGGTATGCAACCCCAAGACACCACAGCCCCTGCCATTGAAACTCTTCAGCGTCTGCGCCACAGTGGCCAGATTCGCGCCATCAGTCTGGATCTGGACGACACGCTCTGGCCCATCTGGCCCACGATTGCCAAGGCTGAGGCCGTTTTGCTGCAGTGGCTCGCGCAGCATGCTCCCGCTACGGCCGAGCACCTGGGCGATACGGACAAGGTGCGTGCCTTGCGTCATGAAATCGTGGGGCTGCGCCCGGATCTGAAAGCCGACCTCAGCGGCCTGCGCCGCGAGTCCATCCGGCTGGCGCTAAGCCGCGCCGGTGACGATCCCGCCCTGGCCGAACCGGCCTTTGACGAGTTCTTTGCCGCTCGCCAGCGGGTCGAGCTGTTTGACGATGCCTTGCCGGCGCTGCAGTTTCTCTCGCAGCGCTGGCCCGTGGTGGCCCTGTCCAATGGCAACGCGAATGTGCATGTGGTGGGTATCGGTGAGCACTTCCATGCCTCGCTGTCTGCCAGCGGAGCCGGCATGGCCAAGCCCGAGACGCGTTTTTTTCAGGCCGCAGCGGATGCGGCCGGCGTCGCCCCCGAGCATGTGCTGCACATCGGCGACGATGCGGAGCTGGATGCCCGGGGCGCCATGGATGCGGGTATGCACGCAGTCTGGCTCAACCGCGGGCAGGTAGCATGGCCTTGCGTGGGAGCTGAACCCCACGTCACAGTCGCCAGCCTTTGGCAGTTGTGTCAGGGGCTGGCAGATCGTTGACCGGGACGAGCGGGAGCAGTGCGGGTCAGCGAACAAGGACCGCCTATGCCTACCTGCCTGTCTGCCTGTCTTCTCACGCCGCCTCCGCTGGCACCTGTGCGAACCATTGCCTGGAGCCGGCCTATGGTGTGGCTGTCCAGAGCCTTGCAGGACATTTCTAACGCTCCGTTAATCAGTCTGGCGCATGGTCTGGCCTTGATCCTGATCGGTGCAGCAATCCTGACCCTGGGGCACAATCGCTTCTGGTTGATGGCAGGGGCCTTGTCGGGCTTTCTGGTGGTGGGGCCTCTGGTGGCCACCAGCCTCTATGCCGTCAGCCGGGCCATAGAGCGCGGTGAGGTGGCAGACTGGGGTCTGATTCGCCGCACCTGGACGCAATGGCAGAGCTGCCATGCCACGGGCCGGGGAGGGTACTGGTGCATGGTCAGGTTCGGCGCCTTGCTGGCGCTGGCAGCCACGGGCTGGGTGCTTATTTCGGCATCGCTGATCACCGTGATGTCGCCCGTGCGCGTGCAAACCCTGCAGGATTTCATTGTGCATGTGGTGCTGGCCAGGGATGGTCAGCTATTTGTGCAATGGATGGCTTTGGGCAGCTTTCTGGCTGCTCCGATTTTTGCGTCCAGCGTGGTGGCCATGCCGCTGATGCTGGACAGGCGAGTGACCGTGCGCCAGGCCGTGTTGACCAGTTGGTCCGTGGTGCTGGCCAACCCTGGCCCTATGGCCTTGTGGGCGGCGCTGATTGTGATGTTGACTTTGCTGGGCCTTGGCAGCTATCTGCTGGGGCTGGTGGTTGTGATGCCCCTGCTGGGCCATGCCAGCTGGCACGCCTATCGAGACCTGGTGGATGCCTCTGCATTCCCCGCCAGAGATGAAGCGATAGTGCCTGCCGTCTGAGCGCTGCGCGACCAGGGCCTGGCAAAGGCTGTAAGGACCTGGTTGTCGTGATATTCGGATATACGGAAGAACAGCTTGCCCACTTTTTCCTGACCTGGGGGGTGGGTGCCTTCATCTTGTTCATGGTGTTCATCATCTTGCAGCTGGCGCGTCAGTCCAAGGCAGGCAAGTTCGGCACCTTTGTGATCTTTCTGGGCCTGGGCGTGGGCTTTGTAGGCTATCTCGCCAAGATCATCATCCAGTGGTGGATAGAGAGCCGCTGAGCTGATACATGGGGCGGCGCTGACCGGCTCACTACTTGAGCAAGGTCCGCCCCGCAGAGAGAACCTAGCCCCCTTCCGAAAAGAAGGGGGAAGAAGCGGTGTCTCAGTGGGTTAACCCGGTTTCACCTGTGCGCGCTTGAGCACTTTTTGCCAGCGGTTCTGCTCGGTGGCGATGAACTGGGCAAACTGCTCCGGCGTGCTGCCAATGGGCTCGGCCGCATCGCCTTGCAAGCGTTTGAGTGCATCGGGCGCCTTGACGGCCTTGGCGCACTCTGCAGCCAGCTTGTCTACATGGGCGCGAGGCAGGCTGGAAGGGGCCAGCATGCCGTACCACTGGGTCATTTCAAAGCCCGAAAAGCCCTGTTCGGCCACCGTGGGCACATCGGGTAATTGCGGCAGGCGCCTGGTCGAGCCGGTGGCGATACAGCGCACCTTGCCGGCCTTGATGAAGGGCAGCAGCGCGGCGGCGCCAACCGAGGCAGCATCAAGGCGGCCGGAGAGCAGGTCGGTCATCATGGGGCCGGTGCCGCGGTAGGGCACGTGGAGCATGAAGATGTTGGCCGTCATTTTCAGGTATTCGAATGCCAGATGTCCTGCGCTGCCGTTGCCGGCCGAGCCATAGCTGAGCTTGCCGGGGTTCTTCTTGGCATAGGCCACCAGATCGGCAATGTTCTTGACGGGCAGATCGGGGTGCACCACATAGAGGCTGGGCACCTTGGCCAGCAGGCTCACGGGCACAAAGTCCTTTTTAGGGTCCCAGGGCAGCTTGTCAAAAATATAAGGGTTGACGGCCAGGGTACCGATATGGCCGAGGATGACCGTGCTCTGGTCATCGGCGCGAGCCACTTCCTGCATGGCGATATTGCCCGCAGCGCCGGGCTTGTTGTCCACGAATACGTTCTGGCCTATGGTCTTGGATAGCTCTGCGGCGGTGGAGCGGGCCACGATTTCAGAGCTGCCGCCAGGCGCAAAAGGCACGACAAAGCGAATCGGACGGCTGGGCCAGCCGTCATCGGCAGCGCGGGCCATGCCGGGCAGCAGGCCGCTGCAGGCCAGGGCTCCTGCACTGGTCAGCAGATGGCGGCGCGAGATGCTCAGAACTTCGCGAGTGGACTTGTCGAATGTGGATGCCATGTTGTCTCCGTTGCTTTTGGCTTTATGCGGCTGAGAGATTGCCTCTCAAGCCATGGTTGCAACTGTGGCTGTCAAATCGCTGTCAAACCTGGTGCAGCAGGACTATCCAGGCATCAGGATTGTGCTGATAGGGTTTGCGCTAGAGCTACTCAGTCCTAGTCCTTGCGGACCAGTTGCTCGGCTGCCTCGAGTGCGCAACGCACCGCACCTTCCAGCGTCGCTGGATAGGGCCCGTTCACATAGTCGCCGCAAGCCCAGAGGCCATGGCCCAGCTCCAAGCCAGGGCGCTTCACGCCGGGCCGGCAGGCAAATGTGGCGCGCTTTTCAACCACGGTCAGCACAGCTTGAATGTCCTGCCAGCCCAGCTGTTGCTGGGCTTGTTCCAGCACCTGCTGCTCCAGGGCTTGGCGGTCCGTGCGGCAGTCGCTGACGACAAAGGCCATCAGGCCTTGCTGGGTGTCATCTGATGGCTGCAGGTGCCCGCGGTCAAACACAAACTGGGCTGGAGCCTGCTCGCCGGGTTGCAGTGCCAACCAGGGCAGCCCAGCGGTAAGGCGATGGCTGGTGCGCGCATAGACCGTGGCAATGGCCGTGTGCTCCAGCGCCTGCGCGGTCTGTGCCCAGTGCTGGTAAGCCACCGCGTCGCGTGCGGGCAGGCGCTGGTCTTCGGCCGCCAGCAGGGCCAGGCGGACGGCTTCCTGAGGTGGGCAGGCCAGCAGCACGGCATCGAAGCGCGATTGCTCAAGCGCTGGTCTCAGTGCCGCATTGGATGTACGCAGCAGCCATTGCCGGCCATGGGGAATTAGCTCCTGAATCCGACTTGCAGTATGTACCGCATGTCCGCGGCCTTGCAGCCATTGCGCAGCCGGATTCGGAAACAGATCACCGAGTCCGTAGCGCGGAAGCAGAAAATGCGAGCCGCCCGTACCCGCGAACAGCGCGTCATGCAGCACGCGCAGGAAGATGCTGCCACTTGCCTGTGAGGCCGGCAGGTTGAGGGCCGACACGCACAGCGGCTCGATGAATTCGTCGAGCAGGCGCTTTGGCAGACCGCTGCAGATATCGGCAACGGTTGCAGCCTCTGCGCAGCGAAAGCCCTGAACGCGCCAGCGCAGGGCGCGCCCCAGCAGGGCGGCACGTTCGCGCAGTGACCAGCCGTTGGCGCTGGCAATGCCGATCAAGGCGTCCAGCGGCGCCGGCAGGTCGGGGAAGGACAGGCCGTTGCCATCGGCGTAACGCATGGTAAGTGGTTTGCGCAGCAGGGCTTGCTCCGGCGTCGCGCCCACGATGCGCATGAGCCGCAGGCATTCGGCATAGGCGCCAATCAGAATGTGCTGGCCGTTGTCGGCGATGGTGCCGCCCGGCAGTTCCAGATTGCGGGCCCGGCCACCCAGTTGACGACCGGCCTCGAAAACCGTGGGCTGATGGCCGTCTAGCGAAAGCTGTACAGAGGCAGCCATGCCGGCCCAGCCGCCACCGATGATGGCAACTTCCATGGCGCGCTTACATGCGACCCAGCGCCTGCATCTTCCAGACCAGCCAGAACTTGCGCAGTGGCGTGAGACTGATGCGCTGGTGCAGTACCTGGAAGTTCTCGGACTCGATTTCGCGCAGAAGGGTGCGATAGATGCTTGCCATCATCAGGCCGGGCTTTTGTGCGTGGCGGTCGGCATCGGGCAGCAGGCCAAGCGCCTTGTCATACAGGCTGTGGGCACGCTCGGCCTGAAAGCGCATCAGCGCCGTGAAGCGTTCCGAGTACTCGCGCTTGTTGATCTCGTGGGCCTTGACGTCGAACTGCTGAAGCTCGCTGATAGGCAGGTAGATGCGCCCGCGCATGGCGTCTTCTCCCACGTCGCGGATGATATTGGTCAGCTGCAGGGCCTGGCCCAGGGTGTGGGCGTATTCGGTGGTGCGCTCCTCGGTCTGCCCGAAGATGCGGGCGGCAACCTCGCCGACCACGCCGGCGACCAGATGGCAGTAGCGCTGCAGACCGGCAAAGTCCAGGTAGCGGGTCTGATCCAGATCCATCTGGCAGCCTTCAATGACGGCCTGCAGATGGCGCTCTTCGATGCCATAGGTCTTGGCGTGGGGCATCAGTGCCTGCATCACGGGATGAGCGGACTGGCTGGTGAATGCCCTGTGTACCTCGGTCTTCCACCATGCCAGCTTGGTGGCTGCCACGCCAGGGTCCGTGACCTCGTCAACCACGTCATCCACTTCGCGGCAGAAGGCATAGAAAGCCGTGATGGCGGCGCGGCGCTCCTTGGGCAAGAAGAGAAAGGCGTAATAGAAGCTGCTGCCCGAAGAGGCGGCTTTGTCTTGGACGTACTGATCCGGATTCATAGGGGGAGCATTGTCCCATGACGCGGGCAGTTGGCCGACACAACATTGAAATGTGCGGCATGCGCCTAGTCAGACTTCAAATTCAATAGCGCCTTGCGTAGGCCCATCAGGGGATAGGGGCTATCTGTTCGCTCACATGCGCACGGCTTTCCAGAGCATAGCGATCATGTCGAGCTTGCCCAGTTTGATGCGCTGATAGAGGTTGCGCCCCTGCATGGCGTCCAGTCTGTCCAGAATGCGCAGACCGCCTTGCACGACCAGGCGCAGCTCCCAGCCCGTGCGGCCGGGCAACTGATGCACCAGGGGCGCTCCATGGTGCATGAGGCTGCGGGCTTGGCGGTTGAGTTCGCCGAGCAGAGACTGCAGCTCGGGTGTCAATGCCGCTGCCTCCGGCTTGATGGCACTTCGCACAATGCCATGGCGGGCCAGGTCGGCATCCGGCAGGTAATGGCGCTGGCGCGGCAAGTCCTGGCTCAGGTCCTGCCAGAAGTTGATGAGTTGCAGGGCGGTGCAGATGGCGTCGCTCTGAATCAGTGCCTTGGCGTTGACCACGCCATACAGGTGCAGCAGCAGGCGGCCGACCGGGTTGGCCGAGCGGCGGCAGTAATCCAGCAAATGGGCCATGTCGGTGTAGCGGGTCTGGGCGGCCGTCATGCGCACATCCTGCTCGAAGGCACTGAGCAAGTCGGCCAGCAATGGCTTGGGCAGACCATGGGCCTGGACCTGGACTGCCAGCGGGCCAAAGACATGCGGCCAGGCGGTGCGCATCAGCATGGCGGCTTCGCCGGAGCAGCCCAACTGCTGCAAATCTGCGCCATATTGCTGCAGCTGTGCGATGCGCTGCTCGGTGCCGTGCTGGCCCTCGTCGGCCAGATCGTCGGCGGTGCGCGCAAAGTGGTAGATGGCGGCGATGGGCGCACGCAGTCGTGGCGGGCACAGCCAGGAGGCGACAGGGAAATTTTCGTAGTGGTTGATGCTGGCCGGCGCGTTGGCGGCGGGGCTCGCTGGGGGCATATGGTTCACGCCCGTATTGTGGACCGGGTGGACTTGCCGGCTGGCGGCAGCCCATAAAAAGACGGCGCAAAAGCGCACGTGCGTGCACAATCAGCGCTGACTTGGGTGCAGCGGCCTGCCCGGCAGCTGCGCTTTTCCTATTTTTACAAGCCCAGAACACCATGGCTGTTTCGTCTTCTCGTCGTTTTGCAATGTTGTCTTTGCCGCGCCGGCCTGCCGCGCCCTTGGCTGCGCTGTCCATAGTGGCGGCTGCCGTCATGCTGTCGGCCTGCTCCAAGAAAGAGGCCGCGCCCGAGCCGGTGCGCGCAGTCAAGCTGGTGACCGTGGGTGAGGGGCAGATCGAGTCTGCTCAGCAATATTCGGGCGATGTGCGGGCCCGTGTCGAATCTCGCCTCGGCTTTCGCGTGGCGGGCAAGATCACAAGGCGCGAAGTGGAACTGGGTCAGCATGTGAAGGCTGGACAGGTATTGGCGCGACTGGATGCGCGCGATTACCAGCTCAGCGCCGATGCCGCGCGTGCCCAACTGGCCTCGGCCACCACGCAGCGCGATCTGGCCGAGGCCAATGCCAAGCGTTTTCGCACGCTGCGCGCCCAGAACTTCATCAGCGCCGCAGAGATGGAGCGCTATGAGGCCAATCTGAAGGCGACCCAGGCCTCACTCGATCAGGCCCGTGCCCAGCTCTCGAGCCAGTCCAATCAGGAGAACTACACCCAGTTGCTGGCTGATGCCGATGGCGTGGTCACCGCCGTGGAGGCTGAACCCGGTCAGGTGGTTGCGGCCGGCACGCCCGTGGTGAGGATTGCCCAGGACGGCGCGCGCGATGCGGTGTTCAGCGTGCCCGAAGACCGGCGCAGCGCCATCAAGCCGGGCCAGGGCGTGAAGGTGCGTCCCTGGTCGGACGAGTCGCGCGTGATCAACGCACAGGTGCGTGAGGTGGCGGCCAGTGCCGACCCGGCCACACGCACCTATGTGGTCAAGGCTGCGCTGCAGGGCGCGGACCTGCCTTCATTGGGCGCGACCGTGCATGTCATGCCCGAGGGCATGGGCGTCAGCGGCGAAGCCATAGGCAACCAGGTCATCAAGCTGCCAACCACGGCCTTGCGCCAGGAGGGGGGTAACGGTCAGGGTACGGCCGTCTGGCTGTATGACGCGGCCAGCAGTTCGGTGAAGCTGCAGCCGGTGCAGATTGCCAGCGCCGACGGCAACGAGGCGGTGATTGCCTCGGGTCTGCAAGCCGGCATGCAGGTGGTGGCCACAGGCGTCCACGTGCTGACCCCCGGGCAGAAGGTGACGGTATATCGCGATAAGTATGCCAAGTCGCTGCAGGGTTCTGCATCAAATCAGCCGAAAACGCAGGCGGGTCAAGGGCAGGATGCTCAGGAATCAGGTGTGGATCAGCCTGCGGCGGCTGCGGAGGCGGGCAAATGAGCGGCGCTGGACACAAAAAGACCAGTGGCGCGCATTTCAATCTTTCCCGCTGGGCGCTCGATCATGTGGCGCTGACACGCTATTTCATTGTCGTGCTGATGCTGCTGGGTTTTACTGCCTTCTTCCAGCTGGGCCAGGACGAAGATCCTCCGTTCACCTTCCGCGCCATGGTCATTCGCACCTACTGGCCCGGTGCGACTGCCGAGCAGGTGGCTCAGCAGGTGACGGACAAGATCGAGCGCACGCTGCAGGAAGTGCCCTATGCGGACAAGATCAGCAGCTACTCCAAGCCTGGCGAGTCGCAGGTCATCTTCCAGGTCAAGGACTATTCGCCCCCCAAGGAGGTGCCGCAGCTCTGGTATACGGTGCGCAAAAAAGTGGGGGATATGCGCTACACCCTGCCGCAGGGCGTTCAGGGACCGTTCTTCAACGACGATTTCGGCGATGTCTATGGCGTGATCTATGCGCTGCAGGCCAAGGGCTTCAGCTATGCCGAGCTCAAGACTCTGGCCGACGATGTGCGTCAGCAACTGCTGCAGGTGCCCGATGTGGCCAAGGTCGAGCAGTTCGGCGTGCAGGACGAAAAGGTCTATGTGGAGCTGTCGCACCGCGCCACGCAGATGGGGCTGAACCTCAAGCAGGTGCTCGATCAGCTCAACCAGCAAAATGCCGTGGCATCGGCCGGTACCTTGCAGACGCCAGCCGAAACCATTGTGTTGCGTGTGCAAGGCCAGTTCAACGATCTGGAGCAACTGCGTGCCATGCCCATCATCGGCCAGGGCGGAGCGCAGTTCAGGCTGGGCGATATCGCCGAGGTGCATCGCGGCTATGCCGACCCGGCCAATGTCATGGTGCGCTTTCAGGGCGAGCCTACGGTGGCCCTGGGGGTGTCCATGGTCAAGGGCGGCGACATCATTGCGCTGGGCAAGGCGCTGACGCAGGCAACGGAGCGCATCGCCAAAAGCCTGCCCGTGGGCGTGACGCTGAGCAATATGCAGAACCAGCCCAAGGCGGTGGCGGATTCGGTCAGCGAGTTTCTCCAGGTGCTGATCGAGGCAGTGGTCGTGGTGCTTGCCGTGAGCTTTCTGAGCCTGGGCCTGCACAAGCGCCCGGGGCAGCATCCGCTGTGGAAGCGCTGGTATATCGACCCGCGCCCCGGACTGGTGGTGGGCATCACCATTCCGCTGGTGCTCGCCGCAACCTTCCTGGCCATGTGGTACTGGAATATCGGTCTGCACAAGGTGTCGCTGGGCTCGCTCATCATTGCGCTGGGTTTGCTGGTGGACGACGCCATCATTGCCGTGGAGATGATGGTGCGCAAGATGGAGGAGGGCTACGACAAGTACCGTGCCGCCACCTTTGCCTATGAAATCACCTCCAAGCCCATGCTGACCGGCACGCTGATCACGGCAGCGGGCTTTCTGCCCATCGGCATGGCCAAGTCCATGACGGGTGAATACACCTTCGCCATCTTCGCGGTGACGGTGATTGCGCTGGTGCTCAGCTGGTTTGCATCGGTGTACTTCGTGCCCTATCTGGGCCTGCTGCTGCTCAAGAAGCCGCCGCATGCCGCCAAGCTGCCGCCCGAAGTGGCATCCGGTGAGGTGTCGGCTGAAGAAGCAGGCATCAACACCAATGCAGGTGAGCATGAGCTGTTCGATACGCCGTTCTACAACCGTTTTCGCCGCACGGTGAACTGGTGTGTGCAGCACCGCTGGCTGACGATTGGCGCGACGGTGCTGGTGTTCGTGCTGGGTCTGGCGGGCATGGGCAAGGTGCAGCAGCAGTTCTTCCCTGATTCCAGCCGCCCCGAAGTGCTGGTCGATATATGGTTCCCCGAGGGCACGTCCTTGCAGGCCAACAAGGAGGTGACGCTGCGTGTGGAAAAGCGCTTCTTGCAGCTCGACGGTGTGGAGTCCGTCAGCGAATGGATAGGCTCCGGAGCACCGCGCTTCTATTTGCCGCTGGACCAGGTGTTTCCGCAGAACAACGTCTCCCAGTTCATTCTGGTGGCCAAAGACCTGAAGGCGCGCGAGGAAATCCGCAAACGGTTGCCGGCGCTGATGGCCGAGGAATTCCCCGAGGTGCGGGCGCGCTCCAAGCTGCTGCCCAACGGGCCGCCTGTGCAATATCCGGTGCAGTTCCGTGTCATGGGCTCGGACCCCGCCAAGCTGCGCACCTATGCCGATGAAGTCAAGGCGCTCATGCAGGCCAATGCCGATATGCGTGGCGTGAATGACAACTGGAACGAGTCCGTCAAGGTCATCCGCCTGCAGGTCGATCAGGACAAGGCGCGCGCCCTGGGTGTGACCAGCCAGTCGATCGCCGAAGCCACGGGCATGAACTTCAGCGGCACCACAGTGGGGCAGTTCCGTGAAGGCGACAAGCTGATCGATATCGTGATGCGCCCGCCCAAGCAGGACCGCGATGCAATTACCGATATCGCGGGTGTCTATGTCACCACGGCAAACGGGCAGTCCATTCCGCTCACGCAGATTGCCAAGCCCGTCATGGTCTGGGAGCCGGGCGTGATGTGGCGCGAAAAGCGCAACTTCGCGATTACCGTTCAAGGCGATGTGCGCGAAGGCCTGCAAGGTGCAACGCTGACCAACGAGCTGTTGCCGCAGTTGCGCAAGATGGAGGCTGGCTGGCATGCTGCGGGCGACACAGGCTATCGCATCGAAGTGGCCGGTGCCGTGGAGGAAAGTTCCAAGGGGTCGGGTGCCATCGTGGCAGGAGTCCCGGTGCTGCTTTTCCTGACCTTCACCCTGCTTATGTTGCAGTTGCGCAGCGTCAGCCGTTCGCTGCTGGTCTTTATCACCGGCCCGCTGGGCATCCCTGGTGTGGCTGCGGCCTTGCTGCTGCTGAATCGCCCCTTTGGCTTTGTGGCTCTGCTGGGCGTTGTGGCCTTGATGGGCATGATTCAGCGCAATTCGGTCATCCTGATCGATCAGATCGAGAGCGGACGTGCCCAGGGCGTGCCGGCATGGGATGCGATTGTGGAAGCTGCCGTGCATCGCCTGCGCCCCATCGTGCTGACTGCAGCGGCTGCCGTACTGGCGATGATTCCGCTGTCGCGCAGCGTGTTCTGGGGCCCCATGGCTGTGGCCATCATGGGCGGTCTGATTGTGGCGACCGTGCTGACCCTGCTGGCCTTGCCAGCCATGTATGCGGCGGCTTTCCGCATCAGAAAGGACACGGCCTGAGCCTGTTCTGGAAGAAAAACCGCCAATTTTGCGGCTAGAATCTGCGTCTTGACCTCAGTAAGCGTAGATTTGCGCATTGCTGACCGCGCGGGTGGCGAAATTGGTAGACGCACCAGGTTTAGGTCCTGACGGTGGCAACACCGTGCCGGTTCGAGTCCGGCTCCGCGCACCACGAATAAAAACCGCTTAATCCAAGCGAACCCTGCATAAGCCCGCTTTCTCCTATGAGAGCGGGCTTTTTTCTTGCCTGTTTTTCGTCGGGCACTCCTACCGAATCCAGCAGAATACTGTTTAAAACTACAGTCTCTTCCCGCGCGGTTCCCGTTCCCGATCCCGCGCGGGATTTGGCAGCAAGGATTTGATATGGCGTATCTGAGGAAGGTTAAGAACGGCTGGCGCGCGGAAGTTGAGCGGGCAGGCGTGCGCAAGACGGCCACGCGGCCCACAAAGGCAGAGGCCCAGGCCTGGGCCGTGGCCGAAGAGGCTGCGATTCTTGCGGGCGCGCGGGGAGAATTCCCGCAGCGCACGCTGGCCGAGGCAGTTGAGCGCTACCGCAACGAAGTCACAAACAAGAAGACCGGCAGCACAGCACGGGCCGACAATCTGCGGTTTGATGCTTGGTTGAGGGACTATCCTGAGCTGGCCGCTAAGGTATTTCACCAGATTACCGGCAATGATTTGGCCGCGTGGCGTGATGCTCGCTTGAAGCATGTCAGCGGGGCCAGCGTGCTGCGTGAGGCTCAGCAGTACCGGCCCATATGGACGTTGGCCATCAAGCAATGGAAGTGGGCAGGCTCAAGCCCATGGAAAGAAATTACGCTCCCTGCCGCATCCTATGCGCGGCGCAGGGTCAGCCGCTGGATGGAAGTGCGCCGAATCCTCCGATCTGCAGGCGTGTCGCTTCGCGTGGCGCCACAGACTGCAATGCAGGAAACGGGCTGGGCCATGATGGTCGCCCTTCACACTGCAATGCGTAGCGGGGAAATTCTGAAACTCTCGCGCACCACGACTGACCTCAAGCGCAAGGTTTATGAGCTGCCTCATCACAAGACAGAATCTGCGGTTGGAGCACGCCGAGTGCCGCTGACCACGCGGGCAGCTCGCTTGCTCAAGATTCTGGAAGATCAGGCCCATCGTGAGGGCCGGGACACCTATTTCACGATCAGCGATGCAAGCCGCGATGCCCTATATCGCAAGCTGCGTGACCGCTGCATGGTTGAGGGGCTGCGCTTTCACGATCTGCGCGCCACATCATTGACGCTGCTCAGCAAAAAGGTCGATGTAATGACGCTGGCCCGCATCAGTGGCCATGTCAACATCAATGAGCTTTTCAATACCTACTACCGGGAGAGTCCCGAGGAAATTGCGGCGAGGCTGTAACCACGCCCCGCCGCTGTTCTTTCACTTCCCGCCCTTCATCCAGGCCTGCACATCGCTTTGCCGCCAGTAGCGCAGGCGGCGGCTCACGTTGATGAATGGCTTGGGGAAGTCCGGGCGCTTTGTGATGCGGTCTGTGACATGCACCCTTGTGACGCCTAGCATGGCGGCGATGCCTGCAGTATCCAGACGAGGCACTGCACTGGCCATTGGGTTTTGTTGGATGTTAGCGGTGTTCATGTCGGTTTTCCTGTTCTTTTCTTGATTGCAGTCTGCTCGGTTTGGCCGCCTGTTAAGTCCTCAAGTACCTTGGCAGCGAAACGCTCAAGAAAGGGGAGTATCTGAAATGCTAGATCTGGCGCGTCAGCCTCTTTTGCCAAGCGGGTGATGGCATCGCGGTCTGGGAGACTGCTAGAGCAGGTGCTGATGGCCCTGGAGATAACCTTGGCAGCAAAATCCCCAAGGAAAGAGAGCATGACGCATGCGTCAGCAGGCGCATTGGCCTCTTTTGCCAAGCGGATCACATCGTCTTGCGTAAACGCCGCGCGCCCATAAAGCACTGCCACGGCTGCGGGCGCGCCTGCTGCCTGGGTGGCGGCAAGCGCGGCACGATATGCATTCACTGCAGTAACGATCAATTCACAGTCGGCCAGCTTGCGAGCAATACCGTTGTCATCACGGTATTCGTCGTCGCCCATGATTTCCGCGTCGTAGGGCAAGCCTTGGCAATCGGGCGCAGTCACAAAGCAATCCCGCAACTCGCCATCCACTTCGCGCTTACGCACGCTCCACAGACCTGGCGTGCCACCATCAGGCACTGCCACAGCTGCGGGCGCGGCTGCTGCCGGGGTGGCGGCAAGCATGGCGAGGTAGGCGGAAATGGCAGCACGCGCCTTTTCCATGTGTGCATCGCTCGGAGCGCCGTCAAAGTCGTGGCCTTCGCACACATCGACCATCGATTCCAGCGCTTCAAGCAGAGCTGTAACCTCTGCAGGCACTGCCACAGCTGCGGGCACGGCTGCCGGCGTGGTGGCAAGCATGGCGAGATAGACGGCCTCTGCCTGTGACGGCTTTATATCTGCCGCATGTGCCCCTGCAATCTTTTGCTCCATTGTTGGCACTGTCACGGGTGCGGGTGCTGCCTGGGTGGCGCTCATGCATTGCTGCTGGCGTCCCAATCCCCGGCACTCTTTTACCAACAGCTCGCACAGCACTTTCTGTGCTATGTGTAGCTCTTGCTCTCGGTTGACCAGGGCGCGGCCACGGCTGCTCAGCAATTCATTGCCGGTCAGATCGGCCAGTCCATCCGATACTGCGAGTTTTCTGACGCCCAAGCCGATGATGACCGTGTGCAGCGCCACTGCCATATGTGCTTTTGCTCCATTTTTGATAGCTTCATGCGCTTTTCGGTATTGCTCTTGCATTGCTTTTCTCCATTTATGCGCGGTGTTTGATGCTCTGGCCCATGACGATGCTTGGCGGCTGGTTGCGCATGCTGCGGTGCTGCAGCTCTGGGCACTTGTATGGCTCGCCGCCACGCCATGAAATCCGCGGTGCCTGGGCGTAGGTGATGCGCTCTGCGGCGCGGGCTTCTTCCCATTTCGCTTTTTCAATGGGGTGGTGCAGGCTGACGTTGGCTTTTTTCTTGGTCATGGCTTAGCTCTCCACGCGCTCAGCGCGCAGCACTTTTTTGCCGCTGACGTGCTGGGCCGCGACTTCGGCTTGCTCGCAGCTGGGGGCCTTGACGCGAATGGTGGGCAGTTGGCCAGCGTCTGCCAGATCCTCTATGTCGGCGGCATTGGCGTGTTGGGGAATCAGGATGGCGCGATAGCTGTGCAGCGCGGTGATGGTGTGGCTCATGGTGATGCTCCCTGGATGGTGTTAGCCGACCAAGCGCAGCTGTGCGCTTGTGTCGGTGGTTACGTCTGCTGCCGGCTGACGGCGGCGGCGCTTGGACTTGGCTGCAGCCAAGCGTTCGCGCTCGGCGGCGAAGACGGCAGCGAGGTGGTCGTGAGTGGTGTGCGCGGCTGTCACGTAGTCGCCATTGATACGGCGTTGCCAGCAGTGCACAGTCGGCTCTGTGCGGCTGGCCTTCATGGCTGCACCTCTTCATCTGCGCAGACTGACCCGTCTTCATTCAGCAGTGCGCCGCAGTCGAGGCACTTGAAAATAGGATCTGGCGGCAGATGGCAGAAGCGTTCCAGTTCAATGCTTTTGCAGCATGCGCAAGCGGTTGGTTTCTGGTGGTTTTCGGGCATGGGTGAACCTCCTTTGATGGATCAGTGGAAGAAATGGGCTGCTTGTTGGAAGCGATCGGCCAGCTCTTGGCGGCGGAAGGCTGCGGAATCTGGTGGCAGGTAGTTTTTTTGAGCCTCAGATTCGTGTTTTGCGTTGCAGTGAATCTGGTTTGCGGTGGCGCCCTGTAGGCGGCCCGTGAAGTTATTGAAACCAGTCCAAGCGGCAGGCAAAGCCTGCCGTGTCTGCGCCTCTTGGCAGGCGCTGTCGATGACGCCATCGGCATCTGCAGCCACGTCTGCGACGTGCGCCGCCTGAGTCTTTTCGGTGCAGTGCGCCCACTGGATGCGGCGGCTCACAAGCCAATGGCCGCGAGCGCGTCCGCGCTGAATCTCCACACCGCGCACTGGCCCGACTGTGAGTTCATCGCCATACATATTTGTGGCGCCAGCCTTGGCAGCGCGGCGGGCAGGGCGCAGCAGCCAGTCATGGCGCTTGCAGCTGTGGCCGCCCATAGACTCCATGAATGCGCGCCAGTCCGCGCGCATTTCTCCCTCGCGGTGGCAGGCCTGATAGGCGCGCTGGATCTTGCGCTGTGTCTCAGGGCAGAACAGGTCAAGCTGCTGCGGCTGGTCTTTACTCACGCGGCGCAGCTCGCGCCACACCGTCACGCTGGGCATGCCAAAGGCCTGGAACTGGCGAATGCTCCATGTTGCGGCCCAGGCGTCCACACGGCGCTGGGCGGCCATGCCATTGGTGTCTTTCAGCTCTGGCTGCACGGGCTTATCAAGGCCCAGGCGCATCTGTATCTCTTGACCCTGCACCACATCCATGTGCTCGGCCAGGGCGATGTGGCCCACGTTCTTGGCGATGTACTTGGCCACATAGCCAGCGGCGCCGCCAGCCTCCATGCGCTTCACATCCACGCGGTTTTCTTTGGCGCCGCGCTCGGTGCCGTCTTCGCTCAGCCAGTATTCGCTGATGGTCTCCACCAAGGCGCTGGCAGCCTCTTCGTCCTCTGTCCATACCAGCATGTGCCAGTGCGGCGTGCCATCGTGGTGTGGCTCCACCACACGCAGGCCATAGCGGCGGATGTTCTGGCGGTCCAGCTTGGCCAAAACTCGCTTCCATTGAGCCAGCATCCACTGCTGACCCTCGCGCGGGTCGGCGCCGTTGAACTTCGGGTTGCGCTCGGCCCAGCGCTTTGCGCCATTGCCCACCAGCCGCATGGCGTGGTACTTGCTGGGCAATGTCAGCGTCAGGAACAGGCCCACATGGCCATGGGCATCGGCATACTCTTCGGCGCCACGAATGCGCGTCATCAGCTCGCCGCCGCGAATGGCTGGGTTTGATGTGCTCAGCGCGGACAGCTCGGCAAGGTTGTAGATTTGCCCGGCTTCATTCCTGTAAAAGGTGCGGGTCAGCGCCTCGGCATTGCGGGCCAGCTGTCCCTTGCGGCGGTGCAGGCCGCTATGACTGACATAGCCGCCGCTGTTCAGATGTACCAGACCCATGCTGATGGCCCCAGCCTCCACCACGCGGGCGATGTGACGGCGCAGGCGACGGCGCCACCAGCGGGCGCACTTGGCGCGAGCAATGTCGGATTCCCCCTCAATGGGCTTGCTGACTTCCACGCCCAGCATGTCCACGATGCGGCGCACGCCATTGACGCGGGCCTGCAAAATGACCTTGGCTGATGCGGCCTGCAGCTTGGGAAAGCTCAGCGTTTGCTGGGCATGCGCCACGATGCGGTTGTCGAATTCCTCCACATCCTCGGCCAGCTTCTTGGCCCAGGCGCAGATTTCGTCATCGCTCATATTCAGGCGCAGCGCGTCACCATAGCGGTCTTCGTAGTCGGCAAGGGCTTGCAGCTTTGTCCATGCCTGCTCACTCTCGCTTGGCAGTCCCAATTCCCAGCGCGCGTATTCCTGCGAATCCATGGCCACGCCAGCAGGCGGCATTGGGGCCTTCTGGATAAAGCGGGCACGAATGGCCTTTTGCCACTCTTGAGGCGCAGACTCGATGATTCGCGCAAGGTGGTAATTGACATGCCCTTGCGTTGGCATGTGCTTGAGCCACGCCGAAAAGCTAGACGTGACGCGCTTGCGGGGAATGAGGGATACAGCCATGGCAGATCACCAAAGGCTGGCGAGAGACACAAGACCGCCCCTACCGTTTACGCCGCCAAAATGCCGTTTGATGGCGCGAACAGCGGCCTTAATTGCTTGACGTTCTGGCGGCGGCGTTTCGCGCCAGTCCCTACCCGCCAGCTCTTGCAGATTCCCGCTCAACCTAGCCAGCAGCAGGACGACCATGCGCAGCTCTTCGGGCAGGCGGAACCACTCTTGGTTTTCGGCGTCGATGTAGCCACGGCCAGATTCTCGGCAGATCGCCTTGCGCTGCATTGCCATGTATGCGCGCTCTTGCAGCGTTGGCGGCCTGGGCGCGTTCTTCTCTTGAGCGTCCCGAGCCTTCTCATTTTTCAAGATGCAATCAATCTCATTGATGCCCCGAGCGAATTCCTTGCTTGCATGCAGCGGTATCTGCTCATCTTTTGCGATGCATAGCATCTGCTCCAGAAGCATGACAACCCGGCCCCGATGACATTGAATCCATTCTTCTTTGGTAATGCGCAGCAGTTCCACTGCACCGGGCAGCAGAGGCTGCTGCTCAGCAGCAGGCTGGGGCAGCATGACAAGCGCATTTCGCAATGGGGCATTCATCCTGCTCAGACCCCCACGCAGGACAGATACCAGAAGTCTTTGCCGTACAGACCTTGGACGAACTCCAGGGCCGCGTCCCGGCTGGCAGCACCGTTGACGACGAGGCGGCGGCGCACATGCAGTGCGTCCACATGGGTGATTGCAAAGCGGATCATTCGGCACCGCCTTGCACTGCAGCCGTAGCCAGATTGCGGATATTGCGAACCTGTGCCGCCGTAGCAATCAGCGCCTGCCCCATCTCCACCGCCTGTTCCGGCGTCAACGTCCCTTGCCAACCAAAGCCCACCGCACTAGCGCGCACCGCCACCACTGCCATTGCGCTGTCGCATGGCGCCCCGACTTCGAGCATGGAATACATGCTCACACTCACGTCATCCAATTGCATGGAGCGGCTGAGTTCCCAATGTCGGAATTCACCCACCGGCTTCAATGCAGGCGCTTGGGCCTGATCGTTTTCTTTGAGGTCGGCTTGTGTCATGGCGATGCCTTTCAGGTTTTTGGGCGTGAAAAGGGCCGCAGGGCCAGAAAACTGGCTCTGTCAGCAGTGTTGAAACGGGTAGGGGGAGGGCTTTAGCTGAGCGGTAGCGCCTGATCTAAGAACAGGTCACCGGTCACCGGCTTGCTGTTCACAGGGCTATAGGGCACCGATGGGGCCACATCCATCTGGGCGCGGATCACGTCGCGGCGCATCTTGTCGGGCATGGGCAGAACGACCGAAGGGTCTGGCGTGCCGCTGGGTGACAAGGTGTGCCGAATCTCCATGCTGGCCACGAACGTGTGGCCGCATTCGACGTTGTTGCACTGGTAGCTGTACTCGCGGGTGAGCTTGCTCATGCGGCGGCTGGATCGGATGGTGCAAGGGGCATCGCAGTGCGGGCACTCCAGCCGGTTGCGGGCCTTGGGGGAGTTCTTCGCGCGCTCTGCCTTGATCTTGTCTACCGTCTCTTGCAGCAGTACGCGGTTATTAGCCTCTATGGCCTCGACATCCACGCCCATTCTTATCTTGCGGCCAGCTTGGCCCTGAGTGGACTGTGTAAAGCTGCTATGCGCCTGCAGTGCGGCCTTGTCTTCAAACGGGTTGTTTTCAGCCATGGGCACTACCTTTTTTACTTGGCGCAGCTTGCGCGGTTGTCTGGGCCGCATTCGCCGCCACCGGCACGGGCGCAGTGGCAATACATACCGACTTCGCCCAGAGTGCCAATCGCATCCAGATATTTGCGGCTGACCATCACATAACCGGCGGCGCTGACAACAGCGTCCAGCTTGCTGATGGGCACACCCTGCTGACCGCTCAATACGCGGCTGACATTGGAGCCATCCCAGCCCGCAGCCTCTGCCACGGCACTGCCGGGCTGGCTCAGGCTTTGGCGCAACGCTCTCTCAATCGTTCCAGCCCCATGGGTGATTCGCATATTCATTTCTGGTTTTCTCGGTTGGTGGCTCAGTGCGCAACTCCGCGCAACACGTATTGCGTGCGCTTGCGTGGGTGCGTGCGGAAGATGCAGGGCATGGATCAGTTGACGGCGCCCTGAGCGGTTTGCTTCTTCTCGGCCTCCCACTGCTCAAAGCCTTTGAGGGCCATCAGGCGGGTGAAGGCTGCAGCAGAGCGGCCATCCTTGGCAGCCTCTTCCATGAACCTAGTGCGCTCTGCAGAGTAGAAGCGCACGGGAATCGGCTTGTCCTTTTGGACGCCGCGGGGGGCATACCGGGATGCATTGGCGGTGGTTGTCATGGCGTGCTGTATGCTGTTTGTGGAACTAATAAATGCACTTCGGTGCGAATGATAGTGCGAGAAATCGCACAAATCAACAAATGAATGCGAAAAACGTGAACGAATTTGATTTTGGTGCGAGTTTGCGCGCAGTGATAGGCGACAGACTGCGTGCCGAGCGCGAGCGTTTAGGTATCAAGGCAGAGTCTTTTGAAGACCTTGGCCCAGGCTTCTCCAAGCGCACCATCTATGACTGGGAGTCAGGCCGGAGTAGTCCTAAAGCCGAATTTTTTGCTCTGGCAGGCACTAGAGGAATTGACATCACCTATGTTTTGACCGGCGAGCGGAATTTCGCACAAGGTGGTGCTCCTGATACAAGTTATCGCACTCTTTCCGGCCCTGCACCAGCTCCCGACAGCGATGACGATGTTTTCCATGTCCCTGTGATGGCCACAACTGCCAGCATGGGCTGCGGCAAGGACCAGCTAGACACCGATGTTGTGGTGCGCGATGTGCGGTTTTCCAAGAAATGGCTAGAGCGCAACGCACCGCACAGCCGACTGGAAGCCCTGCGCCTGATCGGCTCGGATGGCATCAGCATGCAGGGCACGATCAATGACGGCGACTTATCGCTAGTGGATACCGATGTACGCACCACAGACATTCCCGGCGTCTATGTGCTGGTGGTGGCTGGCCTGACGTTCATCAAGCGGGTATCCATCAAGCTGGACGGCACAAAAGTGGTTTCCAGCGACAACCCCGACGACCAACTAACCGAAGTGCTGCGCGGCGGCGAACAGCTCGACGTGCGCGGCATGGTGGTGTACGGGTGGAATGGGCGACGGCTTTAACAAAGCAAGTCAAGGCACATAGCCCCAAGAGGCCATAGCGAATTTCAGAGAGGGTGAGGCATGAAGAAGATCAGCATTGCCGTTTACATGACGGCAGCATTGGGCGCGTCGCTGGTGTGCAGCTCACACGCTATCGCAGGCAAAACCTTTGATCTCAGCGAACAAGGCATCAAATCCTTAGACAAAAAAATCACCAAGGTTGACCTGACGCGCCAAGTGGATGGAAAGACACAGTTGGTTGAGGTTCGACTAAACCGCGACCCACTGACAGGTGGTAAGAATGACTGGAATTGGATTGCCCAAGATGGCCATCGTCTTGCGTCCACCCTTCTGGAGAAGCCAGAAGTCAACCGAATAAGGCTTGTTTACACGTCGCCTGAAAACAAGAATCTTGATTGGGCGTATATCAACGTGAGCAGATCAGACTTGCCAAGTGACTGGGACAGTCTTTCCTATCTGCAGTTCTTTGGCAAAACAAAACCGCAGGCTGGAACGGTTGAAACAAGTCGGTGGTTGTGCGACTTCTATGGCCAATACCGCTCGGCGCGGCCTGCCACCGGGTTGCCGAAGGCTTGTAAAGGCTAAGCCAGCCACCACAAAAAGGCAGCTTACCAGCTGCCTTTTTTACGTCCTTGCTTTGCCGTGGCTATCCCTGCTCGGCCTCATCGCCCCCATCCACACCCTCACTCTGCTGGGTTTCTAGCGTCAGCTGGCTGGTGTAGCCGCTGCTGCTCAGGCTGTGGCGCACGGCGGTGACCATCCACACGGTTTCATCTATCTGCTTTTTCCAGCCGCTGACGATTACGGGGCGCTGGGGCATGACATCGGCACGGCCATAGGCCAGGGTGATGTCAAAGGAGTAAATGCCGCGCTGGATGCGCAGCCATTCGGCACGGGCGGCGGCCAGTGCGTCGGCTTCGTTGGCAAAGGTCTGGCGCAAGGTCTTGGCCCTGCCGCTGATGCCCGCCACAACGCTGGCACGGGTGCCGCGCTTGATGTTGTTGTAGAAGGCCTTTACGCCGCTGTATGAGTCCCGGTCAGAGCGTGCCCAGCGGTGCTGGTCGCCCGCGTCGCGCGTGATGGTGACGGGCGGCAGTTCCTTACCGCTGGGCGTGCGGGCCTTGCGTGCTTGGCTAAAAAGCAGCGTGCCGTTTTTGATGTTGCACAGGCAGTCCATCTGCTTACCCAGGCGGCGCAGAAACGAGGCATCGGACTCCTGCGCCTGATCGGCGTGGCCAATCTTGCGCGCGGCAATTTCCTTGTCGATGCTGACCTTGAGTTTGTTCTGTGCGCCGATGCTCTGCACGATGGTGCCCACGGTGGTCTTGTGCCAGCTGCGGTCTTTCAAGTCGCGCAGCTCATCCAGCAGGTTGGCAGCGCGGCCCCGCAGGGTGATGGTGTCAGGGGCGCCGCTGTATTCCACGGCCTGGATGGTGTAGCTACCCTTATCCACCAGCCCCAAGGGGAAGCCGCCCATTTCCTCCTGAGTGGGCGCGCGATAGGGTCCGGTGCCTCGGCTGAGCTGCCAGCCTATGGCCACGGTCATGGTGTCGCCGGTGTCGGGCAGCTCCACGGCGCCGTCATGGTCGCTGATAACGATTTCCACCTCATCGGCTTCGCCGTCGCGGTTGTCGGTGATGGTGAGGCTGACCAAGCGCGGGGCAAAGCGGGCAGAAACGTCCTGGCCCTTGACCGTCACGCGCCAGATGGGCGTGAGCTGCAGAAACAGGCGCTGTCCCTGGCCACCTGTGGACGTGGCATAGGGCTGGCGGTGGCGGATGTCGTCAATATCACTCATGGTCAGCTCAGGCTTACGGCTTCGGACATTTCAAGGTCTCCCATTTCATTGGAGTAGCCGGACTCACCCTCATCGTCCTGGTCCACGCGGCGCAGGGTCAGCGTGAATTCGATCTTGCGGGCCGTGCCGTCTATCTCGAAGTAGGTTTTTGTTTCCTGCATATCGGTGATGACAAAGGCGCCGTAAACGGTGCCGCTGCCTTCGACCAGGGCGAATGCCAGGCCGGTGTTTCCCATTAGGCGCAGCTCATCGAGGCTTGCGCGCTTGCCCTTGAACTCGGGGACGATGCTGCCGCTCAGGGTAATGATGTCCTCGCCATAGCCCAGAAACTGCGATGTGTCGCGCCCGCCCACGATGCTCTGGGTGGGGTGCTTCCAAGAGGTGCGGCGCTGCAGGTCCTGATATGAGAGGGTGTCCAGGCTGAATACGAATAGGCCGAGGCAAAGCATGGTGATTAGTTCCAATCGGTATAGCTGGCCTGCAGGCGGGCAGCCTTGGCACGGTCGCGCTGGTCAAGCTGACGCTGCACCTCGCGGGCCAGCTCCTGCATATCCATGCCTGGGGCTCCATAGACCTGGATGGTGATGGTGTCTCCCTGAATGATCGGCGCCGGGCGCTGTGCAGTGGGGGCAGGCTGAGCCAGCACCGGGCGGCGGTCGATCTGTACGGGGTCGGCCATAGCGGGCATGGCTGGCAGCTGCCGTTCTGGCATGGCCTGCACTTGCTGCATGACGGGTTGCAACTGCATGGCCTGGGCCGGTACGGTCGGCAGCTTCTGCAGTGTGGGCAGCAGCTGTTGCGCAGCGGGTGGCAGTGCCGGGGCCGCAGCGGTCTGCAGCTGCACGACCTGGGCGGGAACGGGCGGCAGCTTCTGCAGCATGGGCAGCAGCTGTTGCGCAGCGGGTGGCAGCGCTGGTGCGGCAGTGGTTTGCAGCTGTACGACCTGGGCGGGAACGGGCGGCAGCGCCTGCAGATCGGGCTGCAGTGGTTGCGCGGCGGGTGGGAGTGCCGGGGCCGCAGCAGTCTGCAGCTGTACGACTTGGGCAGGCACGGGCGGCAACGCCTGCAGCGTGGGCCGCAGCTCCTGCGCGGCGGGTGGCAGCGCCGGGGCGGCAGCGGTCTGTAGCTGTACGACCTGGGCGGGCACGGGCGGCAACTTCTGCAGCTTGGGCTGCAGCTCCTGCGCGGCGGGTGGCAGCGCCGGGGCGGCAGCGGTCTGCAGCTGCACGACCTGGGCGGGCATACCGACCTGCGGCACGGGCATTGCGGGCGCGGCCATGGTTGGAGCGGCCAGCGTGACCCCTGTTGCCATGGCCATGGCCGCAGCGGACTTGCGCACCATGCCCAAGGTGCGGTCAATACCAATGGCTGCACCTTCGCCCACGTTGACGCCTGCCGCCATGAAAACGCGGCTCGGGCTATGAATGCCCAGCTTTTCCTTGAACCAGCCGATAGCCGAATCTGCAGCACCGCCCACGGCGTCGCGCACCATGGCCATCTTGCTGGTGATGCCGTTGACTAGCCCCTGGATGATGTTGGCCCCGAACTCGCTGAATTTGGTGGGCAGCTCAAGGCCAAAGTAGCTCATGACGCCAGCAAAGGCCTGATAGAACAGACCCAGCGGACTCCAGTTGACGATGGCCGTGCTGATGGTTTGCAGCACAGCAGGGAAAGAGCCGCCCAGCTGCTGCCAGACCGTGCTTGCGGTACTGACCGTTGCGGCCCACATCTGGCCAAGCATGGACGCAATACCACTCCACACGGCAGAGGCCGTGTCTTTGATGCCTTGCCACATGCCAGAGAAGAAGCCCGGCAGACCCGCCCAGATGGTCTGCGCCGCGCTGACTGAGCTGGACCATAGGCCGGAAAGACTGGCTTTGATGGATGTCCAGGCCGCTGCGGCTTGAGTCTTGACGCTGCCCCAGACCCCGGAGAAGAAGCCAGAAATGGCGCTCCAGTTTTTATAGATTAGGTAGGCCGCGCCTGCGATGGCCGCGATGGCCAGCACAAACCAGCCCACAGGCGTGGTCAGGAGTGCCACGCCCAGCTTGACGATGACGCCCATGGTTGCACGCAAGGCCACCATGAGGCCAGAGAGCAGGGCGCCGGTGAGCTTGCTCACTACACCCGTCAGCGCACTGATGCCAGCGCCCAGCATAGGCACCTTGATGCCGATCATTCCGAACAGAAAGCGCATCAGCATGAACTTGCCCGCGATCAGAGCCAGTGGCACCAGGAGAGCGCCCAGCACAACCATCAGACCAGCCAGCACCGCGACGGAACGGGCGATACCTGCCGTCAATGCGGGGTGTTCCTTGATCCAGCCGCCCACGCTGCTGGTGATGTCGCCAACGGCCTTGATGATGTCCTTGGCATCGCCCTTGATGGTGTCGCCAATGTCTGCCATGACATTGGTAAAACCGCCCTGCGCGGCTTCCATGACATTGCTCAGTGTGCCCAGCTGCTCATTGACACGCTGCTGCAGGCTGGCCTGGGCGTCCATCTTCGCTACGGTTTCCTTGTAGCCTTCGTAGCCCTTGGCCATGAAGTTGCGCAGAACCTGCAGATTCTGGGCGTCAGTGCCGAACAGCTCGGACAGCACTTCATTCTTGAGAATGTCGTTTTCACCCAGAGCCTTGAGTTTGTCCAGCTGAGCGAACAGGTTTTCAATGCCTGCAAACTTCCCCTGCTTGTCTGCAAAGTTCAGCTTGATGCCCCGCTTGGCCAGCATGTCGTTGGTCTTTTTGAGCTTCTTGCTATCGAGTCCAGCGGCGAACACTTTGTCGATGGCGTTGCCAGCGCTGCCGCCGTCCGTCATACCTGCCTGATTCATCATCACAAGCAATGGGGAAAGCGTCTTGTAGGCTTCCTGCCCCTTTTGCCGAATCAAGGACATGGCTCCCGCCATCTTGGTGATGCCAGCCAATTGGTAATTCTGGTCGGCACCGAGGTAGGCATTCTTTTGCAGCACATCCATCAGGCCGAGCATTTCGCTCTCGGTGGCCTGGGTGGCGTCCTGCATCTTGGCCGCAAAGGCTGCAGCCCCTGTGACGGGCATTTTCAACTGCACGCCCAGCAGCGCGGCGGCTTCTCCCGTACCGCCGAGAATGGCCTGCGCAGAGATGCCTTCCTTGCGCAGCACAGTCATCATCTCGATGAAGTCAGCCGTTGTGCCGGGCAGGCGGTCCCCCAGGCGCTTGGCCAGGGCATCTATCTGCGCAAACTCGGCTTGCACGCTGCCATCGGACTGCATCATGGCCGCCCGCAGCTGGGTCGATGCATCTTCCTGTTGAGAGAACGCGCCCAGCGTGGCCTGCACCGGCTTGGCCAGGGTGCGGCCCTCGGCCACCATGCCCACGCCCAGACCCACGGCCATGCCTGCGTGCATCATTGACTTGGCGTGATTGGCCTTGAGCGCGGCCAGCTTGTCCTGCTGGGCCTTGAGTCCGGCCAGCGCCTGCTTTTGGCGCTCCATGGCGGCGGTGGCAGCCTCGATCTGGGTTTTCTGATTGCGGGACTGCTGGCCCAGGCGCTCGGTGCTGATGCCTGCGCGCTCCAGCCGCTGCTGGTAGCCCTGCAGCCGTTCCTTGCCGTTGTCGATCTTGCCGCTGAGCTGGGCAATGCCCGCCTCAGTGGTCTTGATCTGGGTACGGTATTTGCTCAGCGTGGAGTTGGAGCGCTCATAGGCAGTCTGACTGCTGAGCAGCCGAATGCGGGCCATCTCCAGCTGGCGGCTGAATTCGGGGGTAGCGGTGGCGCCGTCCTGCAGCGCCTTGGTGAGCCGGCTGTGCGACTCGCGCGCGGTCTTGAGCGATGCGGCAATGTTCTTGTGCCGCTCGCGGTGCTCCACAAGGCTGGCATTGCTGCCGGCCAGCTTGGTCTGCAGTTCCTGCAGGTCGCGTTGCTGCCCGCGCAACTGCACGCGGGTCTTGCGCAGGCCGTCAATGTCTTGCTGGGCTTTTTCGAGGTCGCGCAGCTGGTCACGGGTGGCCTTGAGTGCGGCGGCTGCGTCCTTGCTGCCGGACTGGATGCCGCGCAGGGGCGCAAGCACTCTATCGCGCAGCTCCAGAATGAGCCGCAGGCGGGTGTCAGACATGGGCACCCCCTTGCGCCAGGGCGCGGGAGTGCAGGGGGGCGGCTAGTCTTTTTCGGCCAGCAGGCGCTCGATTTCGCGGGCCTGGGCGCGGTGGTCCTCGGCGCTGGTGTGCGCCCAAAGGCCAGTGGCAGCCATGATGGGCGCCAGGGCAAAGCCCAGCACGACCAGGGCGGCCAGTGCAAACAGCGCGTAGAGGAAGAAGTTGGCTGACATGGCCCATATATTACACACCCTGATGCTGGGCGCGAATGCGGGCACGTTCACGCCATTCCATGAGGTCGGCCAGCGTCATGTCTTCCATGTCCGCAGGCCGCCAGTGAAAGACCATGGCCATATCGGCCATGGCGTCCTCTACGCAGTCAGATATTCCGCGCGGATACTCTTGCGCACGAAAAAACCCGCCACCTTGGTGCCCAGCTCGGTGATGTCGGCAGGGTCGAGCTGGGCGATTTCGTGGGGCAGCAGGGTGGGGGTGGTGATGCGGGGCAGGATCATCTGCACGGCGCCGACATCGAGCGACAGCAGCTCGGTGAGCTTGACGCCACGCAACTGGCCCGCCATGGGCTTGCGCAGGGTGATTTCCTTGACTTCGGTGTCGCCGCGCTTGATGGGGTAGTCCAGCGTGACAACTTCCACGCCTTCGACCACGGGGGCGGTGCTGGTGCTCAGGTCTTCGTTTTCGTTCATGGTGATGGGTTCTCAAATAAAGGGGAATGCAGGGCGCTGGATCACATACCGATAGCGCGGCGGATTTTGGAAAGCACGTCCTGGCCATCGACGTTGAAGACCATGCCGGGCACGTCGATCTCAATCACATCGCGCCCGTCCACGGTCAGCTTGTAGTAGCTGACGCTGATGGTGTGGGTGTGCTCGGTGTCGTCGCCCGCCTTGGCATCGCCGGGGTCGATTTCGCGCACGCGGCCACTGACCAGGACTTCCACGGCGGTGACTACGGCAGTGCCATCGTCTTCATAGGCGCCGGCAAAGCGCCACTGATTGGCGTTGTGGGTCTTGCCACCGAAAGCGCGGTAGCCGTCCAGCAGAAAGCCGCCCGCCTTGAAAGACATCTCCAGCTTTTCATGACCCAGATCCACTTCAATGGGGCCATGCATGCCGCCACCGCGCCATTCCTCGACCTTGCGCACGAGCTTGGGCAGCGTCACGCTGTCGATGAGTGCGCGCCAGACGTTGCCGTCGCCAAAAAGGTTGAAGTTCTTGAGTTTGTAAGGCAGTGACATTGATTGGTGCTCCTATGGCTTCAGGCTCAGGCCTGGATGGCAGCCGCGAATTCGGCCAGGAAATCGTCCGTGATGGATTGCTCGAAGATGAGGTTTTCCAGCGGCGGCACGGGCGTGTAGCGGTAGCTGATGAGCAGGCGGCCCGCTGCGAGGTCTTCCTTGCTGTTGCGGTCCGGGTCAAAGAAGGCTTCTGCGCCGATCAGGTAGCCGCCGCCCACGAGGTCACGAAAACGGCTGTTGATGTAGCCCAGCATGTCGCGCACCAAGCTGGGGTGCATGGGCTTGTCCACGAATGTGAAATGCGCGTCGGCAATCGTGTCGGCCAGGACCTGGGCTGTGCGGGTGTAGTTTTCAAAGGAGAACTTGCCGCCCTTCTCTTCGCAGGTACGCGAT
>NZ_JBCPWN010000026.1:0-68128 GCF_039581415.1 Comamonas sp. F1-6 | reverse complement strand
CAGCACGGTGGCCTGTTCGCCCACGGTGGGCGGGTTCCATGTGGTGGTGCCGCCTGCGCGGGCCTCGTGATAGGGGCGCCAGTCCGTGACCAGCTCGCCCAGGGATACGCGCACAAGAGCGGGCTTGCCAGGGCCGCCGTGGTCCACGGAATGGATGCTCCCCACGCGGATCATGTTGTGCAGCAAGCGCTGCATATCGCCAATGGCGAGGGCCGGATCAGAATTCATGCAGCCGACTGTGCCGGGCAGCACGCGGGCGCGCGAGCGGCGGGCAGTGTGGCGACGATGTGGACGCAAGCCCGATTTAGGGCGGGCAGTGAGAGAGTGGCATTAGCAGGTCAATGAGACGACCGCGCAGCAACTTCTACACCTCAAAGCTAACCGGGTTCTCAATCGCTTTCAGAGAGTTCTCAATTCTTTGCGTGGAGCTTTTTGAGAAAACCACAACCTTGTTTCGGCCTGTCGTCTTGGCTTTGTATAGAGCTTCATCAGCAGAATGAATTACAGACGCTACATCCGTATCGTGTCTTGGGTCCCACGTTGCGCAGCCAATGCTGACGCTGACATTACCGACCTCACTGCCCACGTTCTCAATCTCTAGTTGGAGAACTGCGGCGCGGATAGTTTCGGCAATATTTGAGGCTCCCTCAATGTCGGTGTTCGGTAGAGCCACAATGAACTCTTCACCTCCATAACGAGCTGCGATGTCTCCAGGCCGGTGAATGCTGTCACTAATGCACTTTGCGACCTTTGCTATTACGTCATCTCCAGCTTGGTGACCATATGTGTCGTTATAGATCTTGAATCTGTCAATGTCGACGAATAAGACAGAAAAAATGAGTGTGTTTCGCCTAGCTCGAATCCACTCTTGGTCCAGCATTTCATCGAACCTGCGGCGATTATTCAACCCAGTCAATCCATCGGTACGAGCCAGTAGCGCCAGTTCCGATTCCGCACGAATCCTCTGGTTGAGTTGAAGCACAAAAGCCCTGGCCAGACCAATGAATGATGCAGAGAGTACTGCCATCAGGCTAGCGATGATCAGTGCGCGCTCCCACCACGACTCATAAATATCGGATTGGGCTCTTGCAACCATGATGATGAACGGCAACTCGGGAGGGTTCCTGAAGTAGTACAAGCGTTCCGTTCCATCAAGGAACGACTTATCTGAAAAGCTTCCTTCTGGTCCCGACATAAACCTTTTGAATGTGCTCGCGTCGCGAATGCTGCGCCCTATCACTTTGGCGTTGAAGGGCTGCCGCATCATCATCACGCCATCTTTCCTGATCAGCGCAACCGATCCCTTCTTGCCGAGCGACAGGCCAGAAAATAGCTGCTTGAAATACTCAAGCTGGAGATCTATCAAAACTACTCCTGCAAAAGTGCCATCTGCATGAGAAATGCGACGACTGAGCGGGATGCTCATAGCGTCACCATGCCGTTTTGATACGTAGGGGTCGCCAATGTATAGCCCTGCGGCTGGATTTGTCTTGTGGGCGATGAAGAAGTCCCGGGATGAAAAATTGGCACTTTTCGGGAATTCTTCCCTGGCATCAAGCGCGACGTTTCCTTGTGTGTCCAGTACAACAAAAGATCCCAGGTGTGTTGCGCTAGCAGCTCGGTCAAATAGGGCGATTGCTCGCAGGCGAGGCGGGGCTCTCATCAGCTCGGGGTCGTTCATCCCATCGACTACGGCCTGCAGTGATAGGTCGTAGAGCTCTATGTTTCGAGCAACATCATTTTCTGCGAATAGAGCCATATTTCGCGATGTTTCAATGGCATGCGTCGTAGTGTCCAGGCGGCTTTGATAGAGGGTGGCTGCACATATTGCTGCCATTGAGATTACAAGTGCTCCGGCTGCCCAAAGCATTGAATAGGGGGCGTTATGGAAGGAGCTGCGAATGAACTCAAACCTTTGCTTTAGATTCATGTTTTCGCTCGCTCCCGCACTGGTGACTCATTCGACATTCGCTCAAGTCAGTTTGCAATGCTCTCTCTCTACATTTCACAATAGCCCTTGGATGTAGCACTTGGGCTTTCTGCCATAGACGTTGTAGGATGCTTGCGGTCAATTAGCGCAAGCTCGCATGCCGTAGCAGAATTTCCTCGATTTCCTGAATGTCAACTGACGTGCAACCCAGCAGCTCGCGCCTTGCATACTTCACCACAGGGCTGTTGCGGTCGCGGCGGTCCACCTTGTCGCGCAGGCCGAAGTGATGGACGCGGGCCACATAAGAAACGCGGGGATTCATGGCCACGCTGGCCATGTCTGCAGTGGCTTTGCGCTGCAGGTTGCGAGCCTTGCGCAGACCCATGAACATCTGCCCACGTATAGCGCCCTGGCGCTTGGCCAACTGCTCACGCGGGCGGCGTGGCTCATAGGGGGAGCCGTCCGGGTTGCGCTGGTCAGCGATGCGCTGGGCCTGACTCTTACGCAGATAGCTGGCCACCTCCAGCATGGCCGCCTTGCGGCCTGCTGGCTCCATGCGCTGCAGCAGCGGCGTGGCCCACTGCGCAAGCTGCTCCAGGGCGTCGGCCATCAGTCAATCCCTTGTGTCTGGTGCCACTCTGCGCCGATTTTGTCGCCCAGGTAAAGGCTGTAGTCGCCGCTTGCGTAGGGCTTGGGGCTGTAAATCTCGCCCTTGTGTTCTGCAGTCAGGCGCTGGCGGCCTTGCTCGTCCTTGTCTTCCTTGACGATGACTGCCTCGGTCAAGTCCACTTCGATCACAAGGTCCACTTTGTCGTTGGCCAGGACTTCCACATCAAAGCGCAGACCCTTGGCTGCCCTTTCCTTGTTCTGCAGCAGGTCCGGTTGGTAGATGCTGAGCCAGGCCAGGATGGGGACGGCGAACAGGTCCATATTGCCCGCGAAGTCCAGCATGATGAGGCGCACCGTGAAACGGTATTCAAAGGAAAGCGTTTCACCGCTGCGCGCCACGATGTTGCCGGACTCCACAAACATCTTGAGCCGCTGCGGGTCGGTCTGCAGCTCAGGGATGGCACCGGCAATGAAGTTGCGCAGGGATTGCGGTTTTTTCATGGCTGGCCTCCGTTGGCTTGGCGCATTACTTGGGCGTATCCGTCAATGCAGGTGTTGAGGTCTCTGATTGCGTTGTCGCCGTCTTCGGTGATGCGGACAAGAGCTGCAGCATCCGCTGGGTCAATGTCGGCTCTCGCTTGGACAGGCCCAGTGGCGGCACTGTGATTGCCTCCCGGCTGGGTGGCGGTGCGGACTGACAGGCGCAAAGCGCCACTGCGCAGGTCAGAGTCAAGGCGGTCAAAGGCAATCTTTGCATCAGCTTTATCCAGTTGGTTGCGGTCCAGAATCTGGCCGAGCTGCCCAGCCAGTTGGCCGCTGCGCTCGATGGAGAACTCCAGGCGCTGGACAGCGGCGGCGCTGTGCTGGGCCTGGGCTTTTTGCATGCCCCGTTCCTCCGCGCGCTGGTCCACGGCGTAGAGCAGGAGCAGCAGGGCGATGGGGGCGACCAGCCGGGTGAGGGTGGTCATGATGCTGGCGGGCTTCATGCTGGCAGGAATGGTTTGCCGCCCAGGAATTCACCCAGGGCACGATTGAGCTGCCAGCCGTATTGAAAGGCCTCATCTTTGGGCCGGCGCTCGGCCAGCTCCTGCAAGTACACGGACTGACGGGCAACGACCATACCAAAGAGCACGCCGCCGCCTTCACGTCCGCGCTTCTTGAGGAAGGCACGCAGGGCCGCCAGGGTGATGGTGCCGATTCGCCCATCATCTTCCAGGTCGTCATAGTCGGCCTGCTGGCGGTTGAGCACATTCAGCGCCCGCTGCAACTGAGCTGCGGCAGTCTTCTGACCGGCCAGGACGCCGAAGTCCAGCAGGCATTCCGCAAGCGCCGGGTAAACCTCATCGACCAGATGAAACTTAGGCTCTACCCAATAGCGGCGCAGGTAGATGGTTTGCGCCGTGGCGTGAGGCAGGTCACGCATGGGGCCGGTGTAGCCATAGGCGCGAGCCGTGGCCAAGGTGATGCCGAATTTGGTTTCCCCGCCCGAGTCCTTGGGGTCGTTGACGTAGCAGCCCTCGCGCTCGATTAATTCATTGATGTAGGTAACGGCGCTCATTCGGCACCTCCCTTGCGGCCTGCTGCGCCGTGGCCCGCAAGGTCGCCACGCAACTGGTCTGCCATTTCGGTGATGGTCTGGCCTTCGCTGCGCTTGAGCCAGAGGAAGACGCCCGCGACGATCCACGGGCCAGGGATGGAGCAGACCACCAGCACGCAGCCCGTGATGATGAAGAAGCCCGCAATGGATGGCACGGCGGCCATGGTGGCGAGTCGCATCCCAGCCTCAAAGACGCCCGGCCAGTGCTGCATGAGAAGTACCAGCGCAGGCACGCCGAGCACAAAGCCGCTGATCAAACAGGCCAGGACGCGATTGAGCAGGTCGCCGCGCGGGTCGGTGCTGCGAAGCGGCACGAAACGCAGGCCCAGCCAGAAGGCGATGAGGCTGGCGATGACCGGCAGGGAGAAGAGGGCGAGCTTGTAGCCCGCGAAGGTGCCGACAGCAGAGGTGGGTTCAGACATGGCAGTGAAGTGGTTAGGTTGAGCAGGCGTCAGTCCCACAGGGAAATGGTTTTCGGTGCGGTGGGGGCAGTTGGCGGGTCGGGCAGGATGACCCGCCGACCCAGTGGCAGAACGGGACCAAGCGCGGCAAGGCCTGGGTTCAATGCATAGGTGGCTTCTGTCACCCCTGCAGTGGTGCCCAGGTGGCGCAGACAAAGCATGTCCACGGTGTCCCCCTGCTGTGCCTGGACGGTGATGGTCATGGCTAGATCAGCTCCGATTCCATGCGGGCCACGCCCAGGATGTCGCGCACGGCGCGCAAGGCGTCCGCACGGTAGTCACTGGCTTGCAGCTCGCGGCGCTCATCGCCGGGCTCGGTGCGGCCGGTGGCGTCTGCGCCGGCATAGCGCTCGATCAGATCGGCCTTTGCATAGGCGTAGACAGCACGCTCAAAGCACAGCACGTTGACGCTGGTGCCGTTGATGGCGATGGCCGGGACAGAGGAAAGCGCATCGAACCCGGCAGCAGCTTGCGCGGCAGCCCAATTGCTCAGGTCTTTTATGACGCTGGCCAGGGCGTTGGCGGCTGCGTGGGTGAGGCGGGCAGCAGTCACGGAGCCGTCCACGTCCACGCTGTCGCGTAGCTTGGCTAGGTCGATGTGAGGCCAGAAGCTGCCAGCATCCAGCACGCCCGTGATGGGCGGCTTGCTGGGCGGGTCGGTCACGATGATGGGCGGCGCGTTGGCAATCATGGTCATGCTGCTGGGCTGGTGTTGTGCCAACGTAGTGGGCGGTGGTCGCAGGGCGTTGCGGTAGGCCGAAGCCTTCGCGCGGCCCTGCGAGCCGCCCAGCACGGGGGCTGTGCTCGGTGGGTTTAGCGCTTGCCTTTGGCTGCAGGCTTGGCCGGGGTAGCTCGCTTGCGTGGTGCAGGGGCAGCAGAGGCAGTTGCAGCTGCTGGTGCTGAGGGTGCCGCCGCGCCATCGGTCTGGGGTGCTGTCGCCAGGGCGCGCAGCTTGCGCTCGATGCGCTCCATGTCCTTTTTGACGCCGCTCTGTGCGTCCAGCTTGAGCGCCTGGGCCAGCAGCGCCTGGACGCCGCCCAGGGTTTCCTGGGGGATGTCGTCCAGCGCGGGTTCCTCGGCGGTCTGGACCTTGCCCAACATGGCATAGGCCGTAGCCTTGTAGAGCTTGGCGCGGGCTTGGTCGGGGGCGTCCAGGCTTTGCGTGATTCCATCCACGGCCGTCAGGTGCTCGGCCGGGTGGGTGTCGTCGGGCACCATGCCGCTGGCGTCTGGCTTGATGGGGTTCCACTGGCCGCCCAGGTAGGCACCGGCGAACTCATCCATGAGCAGGGCGGCCGTGCTGCGGTGGTACTGGTCGGGTAGGGGCAGGTTGTGCTGAACGGCATAGGCGGCCATGCGCAATGCCAGGCCGTAAGCCCCGGCGTCAATGGCCCAGACCATGGTGGTGGTGAGGACCAAATCCTTAGCGCCTCGGCCGTTGGTCAAGGCGCCCTCGATCCAGGGCAGGTAGTCGGGCAGCATGGCGGCCTTGGCTTGGCGCTTGAGCTGTACCGATTCCATGTTTTTGAGCGTGCGCTTGTCGGTGGCCAGCTTGGCCATCATCAGCTCGTATTCGCTGCCCTGGACCTCAATGCCGAACGGACTTTCGGCCTGGGCCTTCGCAGCCAGCACGCGGGCGCGGTGACGCTGTGCGGGAGTGAGTTGCATGATGCGTTTTCCGGTAGTTGCGGAGAGAGGCCGCCGCCTGATGCGGACTGACGGCGGCCCGGCTGGACTTAGGCCTCGACGATTTCGATGCTCTCGATCACGGCACCCTGGCCGGTGTCTTCCACCACGTAGGCGTCATTGCTGGACTGGTAGTCCTCCACGCGGTTGCGCTTGGGGTTCTCCACGATGTAGCGACGACGGCCGCCGCGCTGCCAGTACACGGACAGGTTGTCCAGAGTGGTGATGAACAGTCCGTTCTCAGGGAAGAACGGCACTTGCACAGCCTGCAGGCCGCCCACGCGCTTCTGGCTGATGATGATGTCGGCCGCCAGGGTTTCGCTGGGCGCCTGGGTGGTGTTGACCAGTGGGAAATACTTGTCGTGCAGCAGCTTGGAACCCAAGATGCAAACCAGATTGGGGTTGTTGCGGTGCCAGGGGTCCAGCAGTTGGCGGGCGTCAAAGACCGCAGCGTCCAAATTCTTGAAGTCGCCAGTAGGGCCGATGACCACTTTGCCAGCTACCTTGCCTTCGTGCATGACGCGCTCGGGCGCTTCTTCACGCATCTTCTGAAGCCAACCCTTATTCACATCCTGCAGCAAGGGGTTGGCCGCAAGGTCGGTGTCCGGCGCGATGGCCACACCGTTGAAGCCGATGCACATGCGGTCCAGTGCTTGACGCTGGGCCAGCATGCGTGCCACACGGACCTGGAAGTCGGGGAACTTTGCCCAAGAGTCGATCTTGGCGTAAGTCAGGTGCGAGTCGTAGTCGGTTTTCTCGCACTGGAAGCCGCGTGCGCCGATGTTGGTCAGGTCGCGGGTCTGGCGGTCCTTGTTGGCGGTGTTGGTGCGGCTGGCAATGGGGCCGGACAGAGACAGGCCGAGTTTTTCGCCCTGCAGCTCGTCCACGGCAATGATGTTGATTTTGCCCAGGAAAGCACTGGACTCCTGGACCGCATCTTCCAGCTTCTGCTGGACGCTGGGGGCTACGGCAAAGGCTTTGTCAGTGTCGGAGACATTGACGCCATTCAGTTGGGCTACGCGGGCGAGATATTGGTTATAGCTTTGGCGGCTGTCGTTACGCATGAAAGGTTCCTTGAAGTGGGACGGAATGGGGCGAGGTTGCTTAGTAGTCGGCTTGCTGCTGACCGGCGCCACCGCTGGCCACGGGGCGGCGGTTGGGGGCTTCGGTGTTGTCCAGCTTGGCGAACTGCTGCTTGAGCTTGTCGATGTCCGCGCTCATGGCTTGCAGCGATTGGTCTGTCTTGGCCTGGGAGGCTTGTGCGGCCTGGACATGCTTGGAGAAGTTGTCGCCCAGCTGGCCAAAGCCATCAGCCACAGCCGCAAAACGGGCGTCGTCGGTGACTTCCTTGCCGGTGAACTTGGCCACGGCGGCGGCAATGCTGGCCTTGAAGCTGGCAACGATGCCGGCGCTTTCATCTTCCAGCTCCAGAGCCAGGGGCTCGGCCACGGAAAACACATCGTCGGGTTGTTCCTTGCGGTGCTTGAAGGGGTTGGCGTCCGGGTTCTTGGCAGCGAACTCCAGCATTTCGGTGCCTAGGCTGGCGGGGTTGTCGGTGACGGCCAGACCGACGAGATAGGCCTCGCCGCTATCGGCAAAGCTTGGGCGGACCTCGATCGAGGTGTAGAGCTTCTGGCGGCGCTTGTTCAGCTCGACCAGTTCATCGGTGGCATCGATCTGGGCGAGCAGGGCCAGCTTTTTCTGGCCGCCGATGTCCACCTCTTCGGTCTTGACGGCCAGCACATCGCCATAGGCGCGGAAGTCGCTGTTAGGGCCATAGCCGCGGATGTGCTCCATGTTGACTCGGGCGCCGTACACCTTGGGGTTGTAGTGCTTGGCGATCTGCAGCAGCCAGTCACGGTCGATGGTGCGGCCGTCAGAGGTGGCGCCTTCGACGGCGACGCGGAAGAAGCGGGATTTCTTGGACATGGATGGATGAGCCTCGCTGATGGGTTTGCCGGTGTCCGGCGATGAGTTAGCGGTGAGTTCTCATGGTGTCCAGCGGCCTGCGCCGCGTCACGCGGGTGTCGTTGTGGCGGCGCGGTGGACGTAATCGCGTGCTGGTTTAGTTGGTGCCCGCCCGGAAAACTGCCTGCCATGGCACGAAAGAAACCGACCGGGGAGGACTGCGCCCCCTTTGCTGCAGGCGAGCAGCCACAGGCCAAAGCCGCCAAAAAAAAGGACGCTGATTTCGGTGCGCTCGTGCTTGCCCAGGCTCAGGAGCAGGGCTGCGCCATGCAGGCGGCCGTGCTGGCCAATAGCTCGCAGCCCAAACAGGTGGCGCGGTATCTGTATTGGCAGGGCTGGCGGCCCAAGCTGATAGCGGAAAAGCTGGGCGTTCCGGCAACCACGCTTTACGGCTGGCGCGATGCGGAAGAGTGGGACAAGTTCACGCCGCTCGATCGCGTGAACGGAGCGCTTGAGCTGCGCATGGTGCAGCTCATCATGAAGGACGAGAAGACAGGCGGCGACTTCAAGGAAATCGACCTGCTTGGCCGCCAGCTGGAGCGCACCGCACGGGTGGAGCGCTACCAAGAAACCGGCAAGGAAGGGGACCTAAACCCCAACATTGCCCGCCGCAACGCCGCCCCCAAGCGCAAACCCAAGCGCAACGAGTTCACGCCCGAGCAGACAGAGCAGCTGCTTGAGATATTCCACGCGGGAAACTTTGGGTATCAAAACCGATGGTTTGAGGCCCAGAAGGAGCGCACGCGCATTCTGCTCAAGTCGCGCCAGATTGGGGCAACCTTCTACTTTGCCCGCGAAGCCTTGATTCGTGCGGTGCTCGAAGGGCGCAATCAGATTTTTCTGTCCGCATCCAAGGCCCAGGCGCACCAGTTCAAAAACTACATGGTGGCTTTTGCCAATGAAGTGGGGGTAGACCTGGGCGGCGATCCCATGGTGCTATGGAATGGCGCCGAGCTGCATTTCTTGGGCACCAATGCCAAGACGGCCCAGGGCCGCAGCGGCGACTTCTATTTCGATGAGTTCTTTTGGACAGGCAATTTCAAAGAACTCAATAAGGTGGCCAGCGCCATGGCCACGCACAAGCACTGGCGCAAGACCTATTTCAGCACGCCATCGGCAAAGAGTCATGAGGCCTATTCGTTCTGGACCGGCGAGGACCGCAACCGGGGGCGAGACAAAGCCAAGCATGTGCAGATTGACCTGAGCCACAAGGCGCTGGCCAACGGCCTGCGCTGTGCAGATGGTCGATTCCGCCACATTGTGACCATCGATGATGCGCTGCGCCTGGGCTGCAATCTGTTTGATCTGCCCGAGCTGCTGGACGAGTACCCGGACGACGAGTTTGCCAATCTCTTCCGCTGCGAATTCATCGACGACAGCAATTCACAGTTCACGCTGCAGATGATGCAGGCGTGCATGGTGGATTCGTGGGAGGCATGGGCCGACGACTTCAAGCCTCTCGCCATGCGCCCATTTGCGTGGCAGCCGGTCTGGGTTGGCTATGACCCCTCGTTTACTGGCGACACGGCCGCCCTGGTGGTGATTGCACCGCCCAAGGTGCCGGGCGGCAAGTTCCGTCTGTTGCACCGCCAGCAGTTCCGGGGCGCTGACTTTGAGGCCCAGGCTGAGTACATCCGCAGCATCACCGTGCAATACAACGTGACGTTCATGGGCATCGACACCACGGGCTTGGGCCAGGGCGTCTATCAGAACGTCATCAAGTTCTATCCGCAGGCGCGCGCCTATCACTATGACTTGGCGCTCAAGGCGCGACTGGTGCTCAAGGCCAAGCAGGTCATCAGCAAGGGCCGCCTGGAAATGGACGCTGATTGCACCGATGTGGCCGCCGCGTTCATGGCCATCAAGAAGGTGCTCACGCCTAGCCAGCGCCATGTCACCTATCAGTCCGGCCGCTCGGACGACATCGGCCACGCCGATCTGGCCTGGGCGGTCATGCACGCACTGGATAACGAATCACTCGCCGGGGATGTCCACGGCGGCAGCTCATCTGTAGAGGTTTACGAATGACCAAAAAGAATCCCACCCCCATGGCCAAAGCTGAAACACAGGGAGGGCAGGTAGAGGTTTTCACC
Organism: Comamonas sp. F1-6; assembly: GCF_039581415.1. Classification (NCBI taxonomy): domain Bacteria; kingdom Pseudomonadati; phylum Pseudomonadota; class Betaproteobacteria; order Burkholderiales; family Comamonadaceae; genus Comamonas; species Comamonas sp. F1-6. The sequence continues at coordinate 57,784 of NZ_JBCPWN010000026.1, read as the reverse complement.
TTCGGAGACCCCGAGCCGGTCAGCCGCCTGCGACTGCTGGACTATGTGGAAGCAATGTTTAACGGCCGCTGGTATGAGCCGCCGTTTCCGCTCGATGGGCTGGCCGATGCTTTCAGGGCATCGCCGCATCACAGCTCTGCGATCTACCTGAAACGCAATCTGCTGACGGCGAGCTTTGTCCCGCATCCGATGATGTCGCGCGAAACCTTCAAGGCCTGGGCCACGGACTTTCTAGTGTTCGGCAATGGATACCTTGAAGCCCGCCGCGCGCTGTCCGGCCGCACCATGCGTTTTGAACATTCGCTGAGCCGGTACATGCGCCGGGGCCAGGAGAAGCGCTATTTCTACGTGCCCAACTGGCGCGAAGAACATGAGTTCGTGCCGGGCTCCGTATTCCATCTGCGCGAGCCTGACATCAATCAGGAGCTGTACGGCCTGCCCGAGTATCTGAGCGCGTTGCAGTCGGCACTGCTGAATGAGTCGGCCACGGTCTTCCGGCGCCGCTATTACGAGAACGGCAGCCACGCCGGTTTCATCATGTACCTGAGCGACAGCGCAGTGAGCAATAGCGATGTGGAGAAGCTGCGCGAGCAGCTGCGCAGGTCAAAGGGGCCGGGCAACTTCCGCAATCTGTTTGTCCACGCTCCAGGCGGTAAGCCCGAAGGCCTCAAGTTGATTCCCGTCAGCGAGATTGCGGCCAAGGATGATTTCAGCGCGATCAAGAACGCGAGCAAGGACGATGTGCTGGCCGCGCATCGTGTTCCGCCTGGACTGCTGGGCATCATCCCCAACAACACAGGCGGTTTCGGCAATGCCAGCCAGTCCCTGGAGGTGTTCCACGCGAATGAAATAGTCCCGCTGCAGGGGCTGTTTGAGACATTCAACGAGTGGGCTGGGCTGGATGTTGTGAGGTTCTTGCCGCACGAACTAGGCCTCAAGTAGCGGGTCCAGCTATTTGCAGTTTTTGCCGATGGTAGTCCTTTGGACGGGACAGCTTAGGATCATGAGTCGTCGTACCAAAGTTTGGGACCTAACTTTCCCTGCGCTAATACCCGACCCACTTGCCAAAATGCTGTTGTCGATGGCAGTTAGGGCATAGCGCTAGAGCATTTGCGACTGTATCCGGCCCGCCGTGGGCCAGGTGGACACGGTGGTGGACCTCCAAGTACGGGGTGCCGTTCGATGCACGTACAAACGGCGCGGGCTTTTGGCAACCTTCACACACGCCTGCAGCGCGTTCTAGAACTTCTACGATCACATCAGTGTTGCGAACGAATACGCTGGTGCGGACTTCAACTCTGGGTGGAACCGGATCGGCACGTGCAAGTCTTCGCTTCCTGTCAGCAGCGCTGCTTTGCAGCGACACCGCCAACCTTTGGTTGAAGTCCTCGTTAACGCCGTCAAGATCGTGGAAATCAGCACGTGAAATACTGACTGCATCCGGTACGAAATAGCGTTCGAGTTCTGCATCTGAGGGAGGACCTTCCTGCTCGAATCGTTCAATGTCCTCCATGGTGATGGACGCACGGAGCAAACCATCGGATTTACTCGAATCCGGCCGCACGATCGTACCGACGTCAGCCTTTGGATCCCATACCACGACGAATCTCGGCTCGCCTTCCTGGTTGTAGTTAATCGCGTTGTTCCGATGCTCAAACAGTGCACGAGCGCTGCGTGTGTCTGTCGAAGAACTGCCCACGAAGGCGTGCTTTTCGGTCTGATGACTCGAGTGTCTCCACCGATTTTTGTCGTGGATGGCTCGGAACTGGATAGGACGAGGCTTCGACATCTTTACATCTTATGGCACTGCACCTGTTGGACGACTGCTCTGGGCGCTTCCCGACTCCTTACCACTGGCCCTTGCCGGGTGCCGGCCAGGGCGTCGCTCCGCTCGGCTAGGTATTCACTTCTTCTTGCGAAGACTTGCTATCACACCAACTGTTGCGCCCACTGTGGCACCGGCGATAGTACCCACGAGTGGGATTGGAATGGCAATCGCAGCACCGATTGCTGCTCCTGTCGCAGCATCCTTCGCGAGGTTGGAAGACGCTACCTCGGCCGCAACGGCCTTGACTGCCGCGACAGTTTTCTCTGTAGCAATCTTCACATCCGTCTGGTCTAGTTGTCCGTCGCCATTTTGATCGAGCAGCGTTGTACCAACAGTCGACGCCGTGCGGACCGCACTTGCACCAACCGCACCTGCAACGTCACTCGCGGCTCGGACTACCTTTCCCGCCGAATGCGTCGCATCAGCCGCAGTTGCTTTGGCTGCGTTCAGCCCGCTCTGCAAGCTAGCTGCGGCAGCGCGCGCAACATCGCCCGAGGTATGTGAAGCGGCAACTGCAAGAGATTTGCTTGCTTCTCCGGCCGAACTGAGCTTGTCACCAATCCGCTCACCTGCTGCTCGTGCAGTCTTACTGACCACGTTCGTAGCATCAGCAACGCTTGATCTTGCGGTGGTAAACCTCCTTTGAAGACCGGAGGCTGCAGTGCGTGCAACTTCGCCAGAAGTGCTTGATGCAGCCACAGCAACAGACTTTCCAGTCTCACCGACCCGCTGTGCAACGTCGCCCGCGGCAATAGCTATTTGTCGAATTTGCTTCTTCATTCTTAGTCCTCCTGTGACCAGAATAGCAGTAGGCAGCTTGTGGCCGATACCGCTCAATCTAAGCAAAGCTATTTTTGGGTGACTTTTTGATTAGGTGTACCTTCAACCCGTGGCGCGCCATGACGCCCCCGCCGCGCCTGCCCGCTTCGTGGGGCGCAAATTACTACAGGGTCGACCCACCCCTAAGCCGCGCCAATGCACGCAATGCATGGCATTTGTGTCGTATTTTGTATTACGGGAAATTACGAGGTTTTAAGCGCAAGCCGCGCATCTGCCGCAGTGCTTGCGACGACATCCAGCCTGCGGGCCATGGGCTTGAGGATTGCATGCACGCAGGCTGCGCTTACCTTGGCGTTCTGAGCAGCGGCCAGCAGTTCGCAAAGCGCCTGAACAGATGCGCTCACATCATCAATCTCATTCTGAAATTGCTCATTTGCTGAGTTCTTTGCCGCCATAACTACCTAACAGATACTGTATGTGCGTACAGTATATTCCGCGCATTACTGTGTGAGCAAACGCTATCTTTTTTATATCGAGGCCATATGCAAGCGCCAATTCATGGCGGCACGGCTGGTAGAGCTGGGCCAGTAGTTAGGACGAAAAAAAACGCAGCCCCGATCAGAGATCGGCCTGCGTTTGTCAAAGCATGAGAGTCGAAGCGGGAGGAAATGTCCCACTTGTGTCCCATTTCCATCAACAGCCATTGAAACTCAATGAGTTACTGGTCCCCCCGACAGGAATCGAACCTGTATCTGTCGCTTAGGAGGCGACCGTTCTATCCATTGAACTACGGGGAGGGACGCTGGATTCTACCCGTGTTGCCAGCCTGCGGATTCCAACCGACTTATTTATGTCAGCTCTGTACTGTTGACTTCGACAGAGACGTGGGTGAGTTCTTCGTGTACCGACAGCAACTGGCGGATGTAGTCGGGTGTGACAGTGGCTGCGCCCTCGACTGCGATGATGCAGGCATAGTGGTTCTTGCCCACGCGCCAGACATGCAGGTCGGTGATGGTGACGGGTTGCGGACCTTGCGCGATGGCATCACGTACCTCTTGCACGACGGGGGCATCCATTTCGGCATCGAGCAACACGCGGCTGCTATCGCGCAGCAAGCCCAAGGCCCACATTGCCACCATCACGGAGCCGACCAGGCCCATGACCGAATCCAGCCAGGCAAGGCCCAGGAGCATGCCGCCCAGCAACGCTGCGATGGCCATGACTGATGTGGCTGCGTCTGCAATTACGTGCAGATAGGCGGAGCGCAGGTTCAGGTCGCCATGTGCATGGTCGTGTCTATGGTGATGGTCGTGGTGGTGCTCATGGCCGTGGTGATGGTGGTGCCCGTCCTTGAGCAGCCAGGCACAGGCCAGGTTGACCAGCAAGCCAAGAGTTGCCACGCCTATGGCTTGCTGATAGTGAATGGCGGCAGGCGAGAGCAGGCGTTGTACGGATTCAAAGGCCATCAGGCCTGCAACCAGCAGCAGGCAGATGGCGCTGGTGTAGCCCGCCAGGATTTCTATCTTCCAGGTACCGAAGCTGAAACGTCTGTCATTGGCCAGCTTGCGCGCAGCGGCATAGGCGCTGACGGACAGGCCCAGCGCCAGCGCATGTGAACTCATATGCCAGCCGTCTGCCAGCAGGGCCATGGAATTGAAGTAATAGCCGGCGGTGATTTCCAGCACCATCATGGCCAGCGTCAGCAGCATGGCCAGCTTGGCGTTTTTTTCGCCCAGCGGATTGCCTTGGTCAAAGTTGTGGGAGTGTTGCCGGGTAAGGGGGGAGGCGGTGTATGAGGTCATGGTTGGCTTGTTTTCATATACTCTACCCCAGTATATTTTCCATGCCGGCAGGAGGACTACAATTCCTGCTTATGTCGCATACCGTTTCGAATCAAAAACCACTGCTCGCGCGCATTCGCCGCATCAAGGGGCAGACGCAGGCCCTTGAGCGAGCTCTGGAAGAGGGGCAGGAATGTGCCGTGGTGCTGCAGCAACTGGCGGCTGTGCGCGGGGCCGTCAATGGTTTGATGCTGGAGCTGCTAGAAGGCCATGTGCGCGAGCATCTGGGCGCCGAGGCCGCGACGGCAGAGCAGCGTGAGCAGGACCTGGAGCTGGTCGTGAAGGTGCTGCGTTCCTACGTCAAATAGGGCCGGGCTGCAGGCGTGGGCGGCCTGCATGGATGAAGCGGTGGATCAGGGCTGCACCAGCGCCGCCAGATCATTGACGAATGGCTGCACGCCAGGATGCCTGCGTAGCCATTCCCTGCCCAGAAATTCTTCAATCGACTGCTGCAGCAGCCCCTGGTCGAACCGACTGGCCGACGCGGCCACAAGCAAGTCATGAGCGCGGTTCATGACTTGCTCGCTGTCTGCGGCCGCAGGCCCACCCAGTTCCTGCATTCATTCCTGCTGGATGCGGAGTATGAGCTTGCCCGCGGCGTGCTCAAGCGCAGTGCGGTTGCGTGGCATGGCAGGATTGATGGCTTCTGTCGCATGCCAGCAAGGGGATGAAGGCAGTTTTCATGCTTAGTCCTTGCGAACGGTATAGACGATGTCCATGGCGCTGGTCATGCCGGTCTGGGCGCGCAAGGTGACGCTGCGCGACAGGTCGTAGAAGATGTAGATGATGCCCATGGCTCCCGACAGGCTCTGCTCGTAGGTCAGATAGAGCTTGTCCGAGATACGCTTGCCCATGGTCAGCGCAGCGCCCGCTGCATCCGTGCCGTCCCCGCCGCCCTTGAAGCCGACTTCATCGAGCCCCAGGCTGCCAGCAATCTTGCCGCTGGAGCTGTTGCCACCAGCCAGCAAGGCCATGGCGGCCTGCTGAAGCAGGGCGCTGCTGGCCCCGCCGGAGGCGGGATCGCGGCCCATGACTACCCAGGAGAGCTTTTCCGCGTCGGGCAGGGCCGGATCAGAGTACAGCAGCACGCGTGGCGCACTGGCCGTGCCCAGCACCTGCACACCGGCCTTGACGGCAATATTCGGGCGCAGCGCCAGTATGTCCAGCGAGGGGTTGTTGTAGGGGCCATTGAAGCGGATCAGCCCGGTTTCCACATTCAGCGACTGTCCCCAGGCTCGGTAGCGGCCTTGCTCGGTACGGATTTCTCCGGTCACGCTGGGCGGGCCGCCGATGTAGCTGGCTCCTCGCACTTCAAGCTGGCCCAACAGGCGCGTGGTGATGCCAAAGCCTTGCAGCGCAAAGTCACGGCCCATGTCGAGCTTGACGAGAATGTCGGGCACCTTGCGCGGCGTGGCGCGGGCCTGATCCTTGCGGGCCTGTTGCTCGGCGCGCTGGCGCTCTTCCTCTTCGGCCTTGCGCGATGCCGCCGAGCGCACCACCACATCCTTGTCCAGCGACGGTGCGGACTCCTCGGGCAGGATGATGGAGGCTCTGTCGACCGTCAGGTCGCCGCGCAGCGTGAACTGGCCTTGCTCCAGCCTGGCTTGCAGATCGCCGGAGACGCTGACCTGACGGTCGGCGCGCACAAGCACCTGCAGCTTGCTGGCCTTGGCCTGCAGATTCATGCTCAGGCCTGATTCGCTCCCTGTACCCGGCGGTGTGAACTGGGCATATCCCGTGCCGGTGAGCTGGCCGCCGTCTTCGGGTGCACGGGTCAGATTGCCGCTATATCCCAGAATGCGCGCCTGACTACCCTTTCCGCCCTTGAGGCGCAGTTCGGTGATGTCCAGCCTGGTGCCTTGCAGCTTGGCGCGCAGAATGCCGTCACGCAGGTCCACGCCATCGAGCAGAGACACGATATTGAGCCCATCGGCCTTGATATCGCCCTGCCACTTGGGGTCCTGCAAGGTGCCGCTAATGCTGGCGTCCGCCGCCAGCGTGCCCTGAATGCGCCAGCCCGGTGGCGCAAAAAGGGCCCACAGCCCCATATCTGGCATATTGGCGTGCAACTGACCGGACAGAGGCGCCGTGGCGGGCAGCGTCCAGCCGTCTTGCTGATAGCTGAGCTGGGTGCGCAGGTCGGCGCTGAGCTTGCCTGCACGCTCGCTCTCCCAGAGTAGCTTGGCGTTGACCTGACTACCCTGTGCCTGTACGTTGAGGCGTACGTCCTTGATGCGCGAGCGCATGCCTGCGCCGCCGATCTGGCGCGTACGTGTCCCGCCGGCGCGTTTGGCGGTGGGGCCGGTAGTCTGGATGACGGTAGTGCTGGAGCCATCGTCCACTGCCAGACGCAGATCGCCTGCGGCGCGCTCGACCGTGAGATCGGCCTTGAGATCCTTGCCCAATGTGTCCAGGTTCCAGCGCGCGTTGAAGCTCAGGTCGCCGGAAATGCCGGCTGCTTCCAGCGGTGGCTCGTCATCGCCCAGGCTGAATGCATCGACCCATGCCAGCGGAACTCCAAGGGCCTGACCTGCGCTGCGCAGCCCCCATTGGCCGCTGCCGGTACGGGTGACGGAGCCCTCATCCCATGCCAGCTGGACAGGCGCCAGTGGCTCGCTGCTGGTACGTCTGATGCCCAACTTCGGGGGCGTGATCTGCAGCTTGCCGGCGCTGAACTGATAGACGGTGCTCAGCACCGTGCTGCCGCTGGTTCGCTGCCTGATCTGCACGGGCGCAGCGGCTTGCAACTGCACCACCCAGGGGCCGGGCTTGTTCTTGTCGGGTGTGAGCTGGGCCTGCAGCTTTTCCAGACTGGCCTGCCAGTCCAGCGGTGCCATGGCCTTGCCGCCTGTCAGGCCGGCCTGCAAAGCGGTGTCGATCTGTATGCTCTTGCCAGCTTGCTGGGCTTGTATGGTCAGACCGATCCTGGCATTTTCGGGGCTGCCGTCAATGTTCAGTGCAAGCGCAGGCAAGACGGCACCCTGATCGACTGCGGTGCCGGCAGGTAGATAACGAATCTTCTCGGCGCGCAGCTTGGCCTGAATCTGCAAGCCGCTTGCGGGAATGGCCGCACCATGGGGGGCGCTCAAGCGCTTGAGCAGATTTTCCCAACCGCCCTTTAGAGCCAGTTGCAAATCTGCGCTGCCATCGAGTTGAGCACCGCCCAGCGGATCCTTGACGCCCGGCAGCTTGCGCAACCATTGCGTGAGCGTGCCCATGGAGCTGAGCTGCAGCTGGCTCTGGACAGTGCCGCTGGCAGGACTCATCTGCCCGTCAAAGTTCAGCTGCGCACCGGGCGCCGTAGCCTTGAGTCGAGCCTTGGCCTGCTGGGTTTCGGTATTGAACTCCACGGACCGGGCCTCGACACTGGCCTGCAGGGCTTCCATCTGCAGCTTTTCCAGCTGCAGCAGCGGGGCCTGCCACTGGCCTTTGGCAGTCAGTGTCTGAATGCGCAGCGCCTTGCTGTCGCGCTTGCCGCCCGCTGCGTGCAGATTGGCGGCAAACACTATCTTGCTGGCAGCGGCATCGCCGCTGCCAGGTTCGGCTTGCACAGCCTTGGCGCTGATCTCGCCTTCCAGAGGGGCTGCTTCCAGCGTGCTGTAGAGATCGGCCGGGTTGAGCTTTTCCACAACAGCCAGGCCTTCAAACAACTGGGTGCTCGGAGTGAACTGACCGCCGAGAGCGATATTGCCCTTGCCGATCTGGATACGAGAGTCGTCGACCTGCCATTGCTGGCCGTCGAAACGGACTTGGCCCATCAGCTCGGTCACGGGCAGGCGCTGCCGGTCCCAGGGGCCGGGCAGCGCGTTGCTGAAACTGGTGTTCAGGTTCCAGGGCTGAGCCTCCAGGTTCGTAGCTGGAGCTACCGTTTCGTCGGGGCCAGCCTGCAATTGGCCGGTCAAAAGGGTGCGAGGTCCTTGAGGCCAGAAGGCCGAGACATCGAGATTGCGGAGTCTGGCCTTGGCTGCCAGCAGCGGCTGGCTGCGCCAGGGCATGATGCTGGCCTCCACATCCGCCTGCATGGGGGCGGTATCTGCTGCTGGCCCGGACGCCGAGACTGAGGGCTGCGGGTTGCCTTTGAGTTTGGGGTCGAGAGCTGTTTTTGCTTGAGTGTCTGCGCCTGAGCCGGAGGTCTCTGCGCTGGCATTGGCCTTGATCTCCAGCCTGGCCGCTTCGGTGGCCAGCGTGCCTTCGGCCGTCACCCTGGCCTGCACGGCTATGGTGTTGAGGGCGTCAGCGCTTTTGTCCAGCGGGTTGGGCACTTGCACATCGCCTGTTGCCTCGGCCTGCAAGGACATGGGGGCGGCGCCCTGCAATTTCAGCTGTGCCTGGTAGGCGCCCTGGGCAAAGCGCAGACTGCTGACTTTGAGTTCGTGATGTGTGCCCGTGTATTCATAGCGACCGCGAAGGTCCTGCACCACGGCTTCAGGCGGGCCTTGCCAGATGATCTGATCGACCTTGAAGGGCAGCTCTATCTTCACTGGAAGGGTCAGCGACTGCAGCGGTTCGCTGGCGGGTTTTTCGGGGTCCGGGGTGCTGGCAATGCGCAACTCGGTAATATGAACCTCACCCAGCTTGAGTGTGCGCGACAGCAGCAAAGGCCTGAACTGCCAGCCGATCTGAGCTTCCCTGACCTCGACCTTCATGGTCGGGCTTTGCCATTGCAGCCAGCCGATGTGGCCACCGTTCTTGACACTGCCCGTGACCTCTTTGGCGACCAGGGACTGGTCTGCGGGCAGCCAGCTGGCCACGCGCTGCAGCGTCTGGTTGAGGGAGTCATCCTTGCCAATCCACCATAGCAGGCTGCAAAGCGCCAGCACCAGGGCGAGCAGGGTCGCTGCAATAGTCCAGCCCAGTGCGCGTAGCCAGCGGCGGCGCTTGGGGAGTAAGGTCTTGGCGATAGGGTGTGTGTCTTGTTCTGCCATGCTTAAAACGTGAAGCCCAGACGCAGGTGCAGGCGCAACTGTTGCTCCTGTGCGCCCCAGGCGAGATCTGCTTGAATTGGACCAACCGGGCTTTTCCAGCGAATGCCGGTGCCAAAACCGACGCGGGTGTAGAGGCGGTTGATGTCGTCGCCAACGGTGCCGGCATCGATGAAGACGGCGTGCTCGAAGTCCTGGGTGTTGCCCTTGATGGTGATGGGCCGCTGCCATTCCACGCTGCCCATGGCCAGATAGCGGCCGGCAATCACGCGGCCGTTGTCGGTGCGTGCGCCAATCGACTGATAGCCATAGCCGCGCACCGTGTTGTCACCGCCTGTCAGAAACATGATGGTGGTGGGCAGATCCACATCTTTCTTGGCCATGACGGCACCGATTCCTGCCTTGAGCTGCAGGCGGCTGTGGCGTCTGGTTTCCTCATCGCGCTCACCCAGCGGGATCAGGCTGAGCCAGCGGCCCGTGAGGCGCCCGAACGGCGAGCGTTGCGGCGTCAGCGTGGTGCCGGCGCCGGCTTCCAGGGCCAGACCGAAGCCCGAGGTAGGCAGCAGGTTGTTGTCGAAATAGCGGGCCGTCCAGCCATAGTTGGCCAGCAGCGAGGAGGCGCCGGGCGGAGCACCTGCTCCCTGGGTCTTGGCGTAGTCGTACTGCAGGTACAAATTGCGCTCTATGCGGTCTTCTGCCTTGGAGCGACCAAAGCGCATCTGCGCACTATTGGTGTTGAAGTCGCCTGCTGGCGCACGCTCTAGCTTGCCACTGGCAAACCAGCGCCAGAGGTCTTCACCGGGCAGGCCGACCAACTGAGTGGAGATCAGCGGGTTCTTACTGTCCAGCTGCAGCTTGCTGACGGCGCGCCAGTTCAGACCGGGAACCTTGTTGTAAGTGTGATCGATGGACAGACGAGGTCCGGTGTCCGTGCTCAGGCCTGCACCGAACACCCATTTCTGCAGCTTGGCCTCGCGCACCTTGGCAATCACGGGCGAGGTGATGGCAGCACCCTGATTCTTGCGCTGCTCGTCGCGCTCAGCTTCGGTAGCGGCCTGTTGCGGCGAATCGGCCAGCGAAAGAAATACCGAGTCGTAATAGCCGCTGCTGACCAGGCGCTGCTGCGCATCGAGCATGCTTTGCAAGTCATATTCCTGACCTTCCGGAAGGCGCGCAATACGGGCCGTGCGCACCGGGTCGTAGCGCTCGGCACCATCAATCTGCAGCGGACCGAATGTATAGGCCGGGCCGGGGTCGTAACTCACGCTGACCTGGGCCTTGTTGGTGTCGGCATCCACATCGGCCAGACTGGTATCTATGCGGGCCAGCGGATAACGGCGCTTTTGCAGTTCCTTGAGACCACCGCTCTTGGCGCTGCTCCAGGCCGATTGCGAGAATTGCTCGCCGCTCTGCAGCGGCCAGGTTTCCTCGATCTGCAGGCGCTGAGAAGTCCCCAGCTCGTCGCTGGCATTGACGCCGGTAAACCGCACCTCGGATTTTTCAATGATGGTGGGCGGGCCCGGATCGACCTTGACCACCACTTTGCGCGGTGCTTCTTCCTCGGGGGTATCGGTCAGCTCCACGGTCACCGTGGGGCTGAAATAGCCCAGGGTGCCTATCAGCTCGCGTACGTTGGCATCGGTCGCGCCCAGCAGGCGCGTCAGCTCGCGGCGCTGCAGATCGGGCTGGTGGCGAAAACGCTTGAGTTCAAGATGCTGCTCCAGCAGCGCACGGACTTGTTTTGGGGCATCGACTTCCAGCGTGAAGGCGGGGGGACCACTGGTGTCGATGCCCATGGCTTCGGCTTCTTTGTCTTTGGGGGAAAGCAGGCTGCAGCCGCTGAGGAGCAAGGCGGCTCCCAAAAGCAAAGCCGGCCTCAAGGCCGGCTTTTTCAAGGGCAAGGTCTGGGGCATGCCCCTATTTTGACAGCATGCGCATGGCGTCTTCCAAGCCTTTGAGCGACAAAGGGTACATGCGGTCCCCCATCAACTGCTGGATGATGCTGATGCTCTGGCGGTACTGCCATACGCCCTGTGGCTCCGGATTGATCCAGGCAAAGTGCGGGAAGGCGTTCGTCAGGCGCTGCAGCCACTCGGCACCGGGTTCCTCGTTCATGTACTCGACCGAGCCGCCGGGCTGCAGGATTTCATAGGGACTCATGGTCGCGTCGCCGACAAATATCAGCTTGTAATCCTTGTTGTACTTGCGAATGATGTCCCAGGTCGGAAATTTTTCGGCAAAGCGGCGGCGGTTGTTCTTCCACATGAAGTCGTAGACACAGTTGTGGAAGTAATAGAACTCCAGATGCTTGAGCTCGCTCTTCACGGCCGAGAACAGCTCCTCCACGCGCTGGATATGCTCGTCCATGGTACCGCCCACGTCCATGAGCAGCAGCACTTTCACATTGTTATGCCGCTCGGGAATCATCTTGATGTCGAGATAACCCGCATTGGCTGCCGTGGAGCGGATGGTGTCCGGCAGATCCAGTTCCAGTTCGCTGCCCTGGCGCGCAAACTTGCGCAGGCGGCGCAGCGCGACCTTGATGTTGCGCGTGCCCAGTTCCTGGGTGTCGTCATAGTCGCGGTAGGCTCGCTGCTCCCAGACCTTGACGGCGCTCTTGTTGCGGCCCGGCCCGCCAATGCGTATGCCCGCCGGGTTGTAGCCGCCGTGGCCGAAGGGGCTGGTGCCGCCCGTCCCGATCCATTTGTTGCCGCCCTCGTGGCGCTCCTTTTGCTCCTCCAGGCGCTTCTTGAGCGTCTCCATCAGCTCGTCCCAGCCCATGGCTTCGATCTTGGCCTTGTCCTCGGGGCTGAGCTCGCGCTCCAGAAGCTTTTGCAACCAGTCCTGCGGAATTTCCTTGGTCAAGTCGGCCAGCATCTCAACCCCCTTGAAATAGGCGGAAAAAGCGCGGTCGTACTTGTCGTAGTGCTTCTCGTCCTTGACCAGAATGGTTCGGCCCAGGTGATAGAAGTCGTCCAGGCTCCAGCGATCCTCGCTCTTGGGGCCGATGATGCCCGCGTCCAGTGCCTCCAGCAGGGCCAGAAACTCCTTGACCGACACAGGCAGCTTGGCGGCACGCAGGGTATAGAAGAAGTCGATCAGCATGAAAAATGTCTCCAGCGCTTATGCAGCGGGTGCATGCTGCTCCAGAAGATAGAGCAGCTGTGCACGGGCTTCAGGCCATTCGCCACTGCGCATGCTGTACATCACGGTGTCGCGAATCGTGCCGTCGCGGCGCAGCGCATGGCCGCGAATCACGCCATCTTTCTTGGCACCCAGGCGCTCAATGGCGCGCTGGCTGGCGAAGTTGAAGTTGTCCGTGCGCCAGCCCACCACATGGCAGCCCAGCGTACCGAAGGCATGGGCCAGCAGCAGCAGCTTGGCCGAAGTGTTGACATGGGTGCGCTGCACGCTTTTGGCATACCAGGTGTAGCCAATCTCCACACGGCGAATGGCTGGCACGATGTCGTGATAACTGGTCGTTCCCAGCACCTTGCCGCTGGCATCGTCGAGCACGGCGAACGCAAAGCGGTGGCCCTGGTCGCGGCCCAGCAGCGCGGTTTCGATATAGCTGCGCACCTCGCCAGGTTCGGGCACGGAAGTCACTCGAATCTTCCACAGCTCTCCATCGGCAGCGGCCGCTGCCAGTCCAGGCTCATGGCTCAGATCCAGCGGCTCCAGTCGCACGCCGCGGTCGCGCAAGGTCACAGGTTCTACAAAAGTCATGGCTTGCTCACTCAAAGTGGATTGCGCTTGCTGCGCCAGAGTCGGGCCAGCTTGAGCCCCAGGCCTCCGCCCAGCCCCACCATGGCAATGGCGGCAATGCTGCCCGCACCATAGCCCTGGGCAAACAGGTCAAGGCCCAGCACATGGGACAGGCCCCAGCCCAGCAGGGCTCCGCCCACAAAGCCGATGGCGTCGGAGCCGCCTTCCAGCAGCAGTTGTTGTGCGGTGCTCATGGGCTGTGTCTCCTCGGTTCTTAAGGAAGGTTAGCGGTTGCGCTGGTTCATGAAGACCAGCTTTTCAAACAGGCTCATATCCTGTTCGTTCTTGAGCAGCGCGCCAACCAGGGGCGGTACGCTGACCTTGCCCTCCTCGGATTGCAGAGCCGATGCAGGAATTTCCTCGGCGACCAGCAGCTTGAGCCAGTCGATCAGCTCGCTGGTCGAAGGCTTTTTCTTGAGGCCGGGCAGATTGCGCACATCGTAGAAGACCTTCATGGCGGCATTCAGCAACTCACCCTGCAGCTTTGGGAAATGCACGTTCACGATCTGGCGCATGGTGTCGGCATCCGGGAACTTGATGTAGTGGAAAAAGCAGCGGCGCAAAAATGCGTCAGGAAGCTCTTTTTCGTTGTTCGAGGTGATGAACACCAGGGGGCGGTGCTTGGCGCGGATCATCTCGTGCGTCTCGTAGCAATAGAACTCCATGCGATCGATTTCGCGCAGCAAGTCGTTGGGGAACTCGATGTCGGCCTTGTCGATCTCGTCGATCAGCAGGGCAACAGGGCGCTCCGCCGTGAAAGCCTGCCAGAGCACGCCCTTGACGATGTAGTTGTGAATGTCCTTGACGCGCTCGTCTCCCAACTGCGAATCGCGCAGGCGGCTCACGGCGTCGTACTCATACAGGCCTTGCTGTGCCTTGGTGGTGGACTTGATATGCCACTGCAACAGCGGCATGTCCAGCGCCTGGGCCACTTCCTCGGCCAGCATGGTCTTGCCCGTGCCGGGCTCGCCCTTGATGAGCAGAGGGCGCTGCAGGGTAGCGGCAGCGTTGACGGCCAGCATCAGATCTTGCGTGGCCACGTATTTGTCGGAACCTTGAAACTTCATGGGCGGTATCAGCGTAAGTATTGATAAGCGTGCGAAATTCTCACTGCCATAATCGTTTGCACTGCAGCAAGGCATTTGAGCACCCGTCTGAACTCTTGAAGGATTGTGCGCGCAAAATGATAAAAACTTGGACCACGGTATTGGCAGTAGTTGTCGCATCAGTGACCGGCGCGGCAAACGCCCAGGCTGTCAAGGGCGATGCAAAGGCTGGCGAAGGCAAGATCGCCATGTGCATAGGCTGTCATGGCATCACCGGTTATCAGGCCAGCTTCCCTGAGGTTTACAAGGTGCCGATGATCGGCGGGCAGAACGAGGCCTATATCGTCTCGGCTCTGAATGCCTATAAAAAAGGCGAACGAAAACACCCCACCATGCGTGGCATTGCCGACTCACTGAGCGAGCAGGACATGGCCGATGTGGCGGCCTTCTATGCAGGTCATGGCAAGGCCAAGGACGGCAAGGCCAAGGAGGCGAACCCTGCTGTCACGGCGCTGCTGCAAAAAGGCGCCTGCTTCTCCTGTCACGGTGAAGGCTTTTCAAAGCCGATTGACCCGTCCTATCCCAAGGTGGCAGGGCAGTATTCGGACTATGTTTTTCGCGCGTTGCAGTCATATAAAACCGATGGCAATCCGCTCATCGGACGCAGCAATGGCGTGATGGCCGGCATTGCCAAGCAGTTCAAGAACGACGAGCTGCAGCAGCTCGCCAAGTACATCGGTAGCCTGGACAGCGAGATGCAGGTAGTGGCGCAGCCGCACTTCCGCCTGGGCCAGAAATAGACCTTGTTTCAGAAAAAGCAAAAGCCCGTGAAGACGGGCTTTTGCTTTTTCTCAACGGGATGCAGCTCAGGGGCCCGGTACCCGGGGGGTGGAGGATACAGAGCTGGAGCCCTCCTGCAGCGATTGTGTCATCTCCCCGCCGGAGGCTGTGCAGCGCATCAGGGGGTACTTTTAAAACTGCCGTCAGTGGTGGCCAGACGCTGCACTCCGGCGACATAGGCTTCGCCATCAGGCGGGCGTCCCGAGCGCTGGCTTTCCCAGAGCATCTGGCCCAGGCATTCCATGGCGGCGTGATGGGCGTCATGCAGATCACGTTTCTTGGCCAGCAACTCAACCGCCTGGCGGATGCCTCGTGGCGAGTCCACGCTGCACTGCTCGCTGATGGACAGATGCATGGACAGGTGCAGAAACGGGTTGGTGCGCTCGGGCTCTGAGTCATAGTTGCGCGCCACGGCGGCATCCATGTCGGAGAGCTCATCGAAATACTCGGGGTGCTCGTCTATCCACAGGCTGGCCAGCGTCTCGATGGCCTCCATGGGCGCGCCGCTGATCATCTTGGCGCGCACACCGCAAAAAAATCGCCGTACGTCGGCTTGACTGGGGTTGAACATGATGGCGCGCAGCGTATCACGGCTGCCGGGCATCAGCCGGACTGTGGTCTTGCTCGCTGGCCAGGGCGGTATCCGGTGCTTCAGCGTTGCCAGCCAGGAGATCGGCACGTTCCTTGGCCATTTGCTCCACCAGCTGCTGGCGGCCCTGCTTGGCCACCGCAATCAGCTGGTTCTTGTCCTTGTAATGCGGGTACATGCGCTCGGCCAGAGCCAGATTGTGCTCCCTGAAGCGTGCCGTGATGCGTTTGGCCTCGGCCGGACTCTGACCTAACAGTTCCAGCACCGACTGGGCCGAGATCAGGCTGGACTCGAACACTTCACGCTGGGCATGCTCCACACCCAGGTCGCGCAGTTGGAACCAGTGATTGAGATCCCGGGTGCGGGCCACGATCTCCAGATTGGGGAAATGCTTGCGTACCTGGCTGGCTATCTTGAGGGACTGCTCGGGAGTGTCGACGGCAATCACCAGTACATGAGCCTTGGCTGCGCCCGCAATGCGCAGCAGGTCCATGCGAGTGGCATCGCCGTAAAACACCCTGTGGCCGTAGATCTGCGCGGCCTCCAGCATTTCCACGCTGTGGTCCAGGATGGTGGGGCGTATGCCCTGGGCCAGCAACACGCGAGCCACGATCTGGCCGTAGCGGCCGAAGCCGGCAATGATGATGGGCGAGTCCTGAGGCTCGGAGATCTCTTCGGCCTTGTCGGAGCCGCACTCCTCATCCCTGATGGTGGAAAAGCGGCGCAGCAGCAGTTTGTCCAGCAGCACCAGCAGCAGCGGGCCCAGCAGCATCGACAGAGCCACGGCCGCGACCAGCATGGACGAGACGCTGTGGCGAAACACCTTGTACTGCGCGGCTGTCTGGAACACCACAAAGGCGAATTCGCCGCCTTGCGCCAGCATCAGCGTGAACACCGGGCGTTCGCGCCAGGGAATCTGCATGAATTTGGCCAAGCCGAAGATCATCACTGCCTTCAGTGCAATAAAGCCCGTCACCATGGCGGCCATGGCCCAGGGAGACTGGAGGATGACGCCAAAGTCGATGCTCATGCCCACGGCCATGAAGAACAGGCCCAGCAGCAGCCCTTTGAACGGCTCGATATTGGTTTCCAGCTCGCTGCGGTATTCGCTGTCGGCCAGCAGCACTCCGGCCAGGAAGGCGCCCAGCGCCATGGACAGGCCCACCTGTGTCATCAGCATGGCGATGCCCACGACCAACAACAAGGAAGTGGCGGTGAAGATCTCGGGAGTCTTGCTGCGCGCAATCCAGCGCAGCAGCGGTTGCAGCAGCAATCGGCCACCGATGATGACGGCGCCAATCGTGCCCACGGTCTTGAGAATGGCCAGCCAGACATGGCTGTCGCCGTGGCTGGCATGGGCAGCCTTGTAAGCACCCAGAATCGGAATCAGCGCCAGGATGGGGATGGCCGCCACGTCCTGGAACAGCAGGATGGAGAAGGCGGCCTGTCCGCTGGGAGTACGCATCAGATTGCGCTCGGCCATGATCTGCAGGCAGACAGCGGTGGACGACAGGGCCAGGCCCATGCCCGCAATCAGGCTGACGCGCCACGACAGACCAAAGGCCCATGCGGCCAGAAACAGAATGCCGGTGCAGACCGCCATTTGCGCCATGCCCCAGCCGAAGATCGGTCGCCGCAGCTCCCAGAGGCGCTTGGGCTGCAACTCAAGTCCGATCACGAACAGCATCAGCACCACGCCGAACTCGGCAAAGTGCAGGATGTCGTCCACATTGCGCACGAGGGCAAAACCCCAGGGACCCATGGCAATGCCTGCGCCCAGGTAGCCGATGATGGCTCCCAGGCCCAGGGCTCTGGCGATGGGGACGGCCAGAACCGCCGCCGTAAGATAGATGAAGCCGTAAGTCAGCCAGATGGGAGAGCCGTGTTCCATGGGAATGTTATGTGGTGTTAACCCTAGAGGGATTCCATTTTGGCACCCGCAGCCAAGCGTCAGATTTTTGACAGAAAGAAAAATGGCACGAATGTTTACCTGGTGCTTATAGCGTCAGGTCAACCATGCGTCTGCAAGTTGACAGCGCAACTTTTAAGATAGGCGCTTTGTGACTGGCGCTTTAGATCGGCGTTTGGAGTGAGTATGGATCTGCACACCTGGTTTGCTTTTTTTGTGGCCTCTTGGATCATCGCGGTTTCGCCAGGGTCGGGGGCTGTGCTGTCCATGAGTCATGGCCTGTCCTACGGTGTGCGCAAGACCAGCGCCACCATCATGGGTCTGCAGCTCGGGCTGCTGCTCATCTTGTTGATAGCAGGTGCCGGCGTGGGCTCGCTGCTCATGGCGTCCGAGTTGGCCTTCAATGCCGTCAAGATCGTGGGCGCCGGCTATCTCATCTATCTGGGCATCAGCCAGTGGCGCTCCGGCGGCTCGCCGCTGGCAGCGCAAGAGGCCGTGCCCGAGGCCAGTCTCAAAAAGCGCGTACTGATGGGCTTTCTGACCAATGCCACCAATCCCAAGGGCATCATCTTCATGGTGGCCGTGCTGCCCCAGTTCATGACCACCAGCCGTCCTCTGGCTCCGCAACTGACGATTTTGGCCGTGACCATGCTGGCGGTGGACACCACGGTGATGCACGGCTATGCCGCAGGCGCCAGCGCCTTGCGCGGCCTGATGCGCAGCGCACGCGCCATGCGCAACCAGAACCGCGTGTTCGGCGGCCTGCTGATGGCCGTAGGCACAGGCCTGTTTTTTGTTCAGCGCTCCAGCGAAGCCTGATCCGCTTTAAAAAGCGTAGCTGCAAGCGTATGAGTAGATTGAGCCAGCGGCATATTTGATCGAATAATCTAGGGTAAGCCCCTTGTCCCGCGTCAGACATGGCACAGGGCAGGGGGCTTCTACATTGGGGGTATGAAAACCTTTCGCTCCTACTCCGAAGTGCTGGCCTCGATTGGGCAGGAAGTCGCCGTCAGCGACTGGATCACCATCACACAGGCCCAGATTCAAATGTTTGCCGATGCCACGGGCGATCAGCAGTGGATCCATACCGACCCCGAGCGTGCGGCCCAGGGGCCGTTTGGCGCGCCGATTGCCCATGGCTTTCTCACGCTGTCTCTGCTGCCTCAGTTCTTCGAAGGCACTTTCAAGATCGAAGGCGCCAAGATGGGAGTGAACTACGGGCTCAACCGTGTGCGCTTCATGGCCCCGGTGCCTGTCAACAGCCGCTTGCGGGCCCGCATGACATTGCAGGCGGCGGAGCGCATCGAGCCGGCCGGCGTCCAGATGACCTGGCTGGTGACGGTGGAGCGCGAGGGCAGCGACAAGCCTGTGTGCGTGGCTGAGTCGCTGGCGCGCAGCTTTGGTGCGGCGGCCTGATTCGCGGTGTAATTTTCAAGCCATGAAAAAAGCCCCTTGGCTTGCGCCTTGGGGCTTTGTTATTGAGCCGCACCTCGCAAAGCAGGGTGCTGCGCAGAGTCCGTCATTCGCCATAGTTGTCCAGCAAACCGGCCTTGCCTGCGGCAATGGTTTCCTGGCGCACTTGCTCACGGCTGAGGTTGCTGGATTGCTGTTGCTGGGACAGGGGCAGATAGGCATCGCCAACGAGTTGCAGCTGGCCCTTGGCCATGGCGTCCTGCACCTGGGCATTGACCTGGGCACGGGTCAGGGTGGATTGACTTGCAACTTCGGGAGGGTAGTGATCGCCGGTGAAGTCAAAGCTTGCAGCCTGTGCAGCGGCGGCGGACATGGCCAGGGCGGCAACGATGGCAAAGCGGTTGGCGTATTTCATGATTCGTCCTTTGGTACGTCGGGCCTGCAGTCCTGGCGGATATCGTCGGTCGGCTGCAAGTCCATGATTCGTACTTTAGGACGATCTAATTGCGAGAAAAACCCCTTGTTGCGCAACTTATTGTTCCGAAAATAGAGACAATAAGCGGGAACTTAAAGAGCTGTCTTGGGCTCTGCAAGGGCAGCTCCCGCGAAGCCCTGCTGGCGCCAGGCTTCGAACACTGTCACGGCCACGGCATTGGATAGGTTCAGGCTGCGCTGAGATGCCAGCATGGGCAGGCGCAGTCGCCGCTCGTTGGGGAACTGGGCGCGCACCTCGGGTGGCAGGCCCTTGCTTTCAGAGCCAAAGACCAGCCAGTCGCCAGCTTTGAATTCCATGGCATGGGCCGGGCTGCTGCTATGCGTGGTCATGGCGAACATGCGCTCGCGCTGCGGCTGACAGGTTTCGAGGAAGTCGTCCCAATTGGTGTGGCGGGCCACATTGGCGTACTCGTGATAGTCCAGTCCGGCGCGGCGCATATGCCGGTCTTCCATGGAAAAGCCCAGCGGCTCGATCAGATGCAGGCTGCAACCCGTATTGGCGGCCAGACGGATGACATTGCCCGTGTTGGGAGGGATTTCGGGCGCCACAAGAACGATATGAAACATGGGGCGCTATTGTGCAGCCCGGCTTTTACCCACGCTGCCGCCTCCGCAGTTCCAGACTGGCGGATATGGGTCAAGGCGTGCGTGCCAGCACGACGGCGCTGACCGATGCCGCGCCGGCCGATAGCAGGCAGCCTGCCAGTGCATCCAGCGTGGCGCCGGTGGTCATCACGTCGTCGAGCAGCAAAATCTCCCGTCCTTTCACCAGAGCCTGTCGAGCCGGGGTGAGGCTGAAAATGCCGCGCAGCTGGCGCAGTCTTTGTTCCCGGCTGGAGGCATGTTGGGGCAACTCCAGATGTTGGCGCTGCACAGTCTCGCTCAGCAAGGGCAAAGGCCTGTCGTATTGCTCCGAGAGGGAGCGAGCCAGCAACAGGCTGTGGTCAAAGCCGCGCTCGCGCACGCGCTGTGCGGAGGCCGGCATGGGCAGCAAGGCATCGCAGGCCCGCAACTGCTCCCTGACTTCAGGGTGACTGGCCATCAGCCTGCCCAGGCTGCGCGCCAACCCCAGATCGGCCTGAAATTTGTAGCGTGTGATGAGGTTTTGCCAGGGGTAGGCATAGTCCAGCGCGGCGGTGCAGCGCTTGAGTCGGGGTGGTTGCTTGAGGCAGTTGCCGCAGAGGCTGACCAGAGCCGGCAGCGGCAGGGCACAGCTGTGGCAGCGGTGCTTGTGCTGGGCCCAGCGTGCATGGCAGTCGCGGCAGATACGCGGCCCCGGCCAGCGTCCACAGACTGCGCACTGGCTGGGCAAGGCATCCAGCCATCGCTGCTGCTGGCGGCGCAGGTGTGAAAGCCATGTCGCATGAAGGTCGGGCATGGAATCAATATACTCGCGCCGCATTGATCTTCACTCCGGCAGTTGGTGAGCGGCTCGCTCGACTCTCTGCCTGCTTTTGTCTGCCCATGTCCCACGTCCTGCCTCCAACAATTGATTCTGCAGCTGCAAACCATTGGCAAATGGCCGCTCCGGCCGAATCCCCGTGGTTGCACGAAGAGGTGGCCAGTCGCATGCAGCAGCGACTGGACTGGATAGTGAAGCCGCCTGAGCAATGGTGCCACTGGGAGCCAGTTCGCGGCGGCATGCAGGCTCACCATCTGCTGCGCGAGCGCTATCCGCAGGCCGAATGCACGATCTATGAACCCGTAGCCCGCCGCGAGGCCGTGGCCCAGGACAAGCTCGGCAGCCGCTGGTGGCAGCTCTCGCGCTGGAAGGGGGCTGCCGTGCAGATGGGAGCGCCCGCAGATGCCAGCATGGACATGCTCTGGGCCAATATGCTGCTGCATACGGCAGCCGATCCGCAGACTCTGATCGAGCGCTGGCACAAGGCACTCAAGGTCGATGGCTATGTCATGTTCTCCTGCCTCGGGCCGGATACCGTGCAGCAGCTGCATCGGCTCTACGCCGAACTGGGCTGGGGGCCGGCAGGTCATACGTTTACCGATATGCATGACTGGGGTGACATGCTGGTGCATTCCGGCTTTGCCGAGCCGGTGATGGACATGGAGCGCATCACCCTGACCTTTGCCACGCCGCAGCGTCTGTTGCAGGAACTGCGCGAACTGGGCCGAAATCTGCACCCAGGGCGTTTTGCCGGTCTGCGCGGCCGTGGCTGGAAGGCCGAGCTGCTGCAGAAAATGGCGGAGTGCTGGGGCGACAAGCAGCCCGATGGACAGCTCTCGCTGACCTTCGAGATCGTCTATGGCCATGCCTACAAACCGCAGCCCAAGCTGCGTCTGGAAGCCAACAGCGCCGTGTCGCTGGAAGACATGAAGGCCATGCTCAAGCAGCCCCGCAACACGGGTTTGCGATAGCACATCTGTCGTTTTCCGGTCATTGATTCGACACAAAGCTGCCTACAATTTCCCCAAGTTATTTCATGGATAGCAGCAATCCTTCGGGCTTCTCTCCTGCCTGAAGGAAACCAGACAGTGCGGCCCAAGCCGCCAGGGGAGATATCGGGTGTTTCGCTTTGCCAAGGGGACTGGCCAGCGGGTTCGACAGCGGCCGGTTTTCGCATTTCATCATCACCACAAGCCAGCCTTTTGCTGCGCTGACGCATCCCTGTGCCCGGCGGTTGTCGCGGTGCAGGGGCGTTCCATCTTCTTCCCTTCTGTCTTGGCTGCCAGGCCAGTTTCAGCCATGTCCGGCACTTGCCGTGAGATGCGCTTGCCAGTACGAGTTTCAAGTCCGGTCAGGCCTGCCTACGCAAGGTCGATTGGCATGGGTTTCCGGTACATGCATTAGTGAATGCGCGCAGACAGTGCTATCAAATTCTGGGGCATGCTGCGTTGAAGTTCGCGAGGTAGTGTGAGTGTCACAGCCTTCTGGCCGGCAGCGGCACGAAGCGGTGTGAGCGAGTGGACAACTGAGGCTTAGAGGTAAGTGAAAACGATGAAAAACATTTCCACCAAGCTGGTTCCCTGGAGTTTGGCCTTGGCGGCGTGGGGTAGTTCCATGGCCTATGCGGCGCAGGATCTGCCGGGAGGCCCTGCCGTCAACCAGCTCAATCTGCATCCGCCTGTGACACGCATTGCCGTGGAGCAGCACTGGCTGCACTGGATGATGCTCATCATCTGCACGGTGATCTTTATCGCGGTGTTCGGGGTGATGTTCTACTCCATCTGGAAGCACCGCAAATCCCAGGGGGCCAAGGCCGCGAACTTCCATGAATCGGTCAAGGTGGAAGTGGCCTGGACGGTGGCTCCCTTCATCATCGTGATTCTGATGGCGCTGCCCGCCACCAAGGTGCTGGTGGCACAGAAGGACACGACCAATGCCGACCTCACCATCAAGGCCACCGGCTATCAGTGGAAATGGGGTTATGACTATCTGAGCGGCGAGGGCGAAGGCCTGGGCTTTGTTTCCACGCTGGATAACGCCCAGCGCCAGATGTCCAACAGCGGCGATGTGAGCAATGCGCCCAACGACTACCTGCTCAGGGTCGACAACCCGCTGGTCGTGCCCGTGGGCAAGAAGGTGCGCATCATCACCACGGCCAACGATGTGATCCACTCCTTCATGGTGCCGGCCTTTGGCATCAAGCAGGACGCGATTCCCGGCTTTGTGCGCGATACCTGGTTCAAGGCCGAGAAGACCGGCGATTACTACGGCCAGTGTGCCGAGCTGTGCGGCAAGGAGCATGCCTACATGCCCATCCATGTGAAGGTGCTGTCTGCCGAAGCCTACAGCGCCTGGGTGGCCGGAGAGAAGAAGAAGCTGGCCGCCAAGGCCGATGACCCGAACAAGGTCTGGGTGCTGGCCGATCTGGTGGCACGTGGCGAAAAAGTCTATGCCGCCAACTGCGCTGCCTGCCACCAGGCCAATGGCAAGGGAGCCGGTCCCATCAAGCCGCTGGATGGCAGTCCCGTGGTCCTGGGCCCCACGGCCGACATGATGCACGCCGTGCTCGAAGGCCGCGCCAACGGTGCCATGCCGGCCTGGAAGCAGCTAAGCGACACCGAACTGGCCGCAGTGGTGACCTTTGCCAAGAACCACTGGAGCAACCAGACCGGTCAGCTGGTGCAGCCCGCCCAGTTCGTGGCAGCGCGTGGCGGCAAATTCCCTGAAGGCGGAGGCAGTGCTGCACCCGCAGCTCCTGCAGCTGACTCTGCAGCCCCTGCGCAAGGTGCAGCCGCTGCCGCCAGCGACGCCGGCCCTTATCAAGTCTTTTTCGAGACCGGCAAGAGCGTTCTGGACGACAAGGCCCAGGCTGCGGTGAAGAAGGCGGCCGAGTACTGGAGTGCCCACAAGGACGGCAAGATTGCTCTGTCGGGCTTTGTGGACTCCACCGGCAACGCCGACAAGAACGCGGAGCTGGCCAAGGAGCGAGCCAAGGCCGTGGCCAAGCTGCTGGAGGACAGCGGCATTGCGGGAGACCGCATCGAGCTGCGCAAGCCCGAGACCATCACGGCTGCGGCAGGATCGGACCAGCAGGCACGCCGTGTTGACATCACGGCCGCGAAGTAAGCCCCGGGTATAGAGACCGATTGGAGAAAAGAATATGAGCGCCGTAGTTCCTCCCGTCCACACCCATGAGGGCCATGGTCACGACCATGGGCACGACGACCATCACCACGCCATGCCCTCTGGCTGGCGCCGCTGGCTGTTTGCCACCAATCACAAGGACATCGGCACGATGTACCTGCTGTTCTCCTTCACCATGCTGATGGTGGGAGGTATTCTGGCTATGCTGATCCGTGCCGAGCTGTTCGAGCCCGGCCTGCAGATCGTCAACCCCGAGCTGTTCAACCAGCTCACCACCATGCACGGTCTGATCATGGTGTTCGGCGCCATCATGCCGGCCTTCGTGGGCTTCGCGAACTGGATGCTGCCGCTGCAGATCGGTGCGTCCGACATGGCGTTTGCGCGCATGAACAACTTCAGCTTCTGGCTGCTGATTCCTGCCGGCATCATGCTGGTGGGCTCGTTCTTCATGCCCGGCGGTGCGCCTGCGGCCGGCTGGACGCTGTATGCGCCGCTGACGCTGCAGATGGGCCCTTCCATGGACACCAGCATCTTTGCCATGCACATCATGGGTGCCAGCTCCATCATGGGCGCGATCAACATCATCGTCACCATCCTGAACATGCGCGCGCCCGGCATGACGCTGATGAAGATGCCGCTGTTTGCCTGGACCTGGCTGATTACCGCATACCTGCTGATCGCCGTGATGCCGGTGCTGGCTGGTGCCATCACCATGACGCTGACCGATCGCCACTTCGGCACCAGCTTCTTCAATCCTGCGGGCGGCGGCGATCCGGTGATGTACCAGCACATCTTCTGGTTCTTCGGCCACCCCGAGGTCTACATCATGATCTTGCCGGCCTTCGGCATCGTCAGCCAGATCGTGCCCGCCTTCAGCCGCAAGAAGCTGTTTGGCTACACCTCCATGGTCTATGCCGTGGCGGCGATTGCCATCCTGTCCTTCATCGTCTGGGCGCACCACATGTTCACCACCGGCATGCCGGTCACGGGTCAGCTGTTCTTCATGTACGCGACCATGCTGATCTCCGTGCCCACGGCCGTGAAGGTGTTCAACTGGACGGCCACCATGTGGCGCGGCTCCATGAGCTTTGAAACCCCGATGCTGTTCGCCGTAGGCTTCATCTTCGTGTTCACCATGGGGGGCTTCACGGGACTGATCCTGTCCATGGCGCCCATCGACATCCAGCTGCAGGACACCTATTACGTGGTGGCCCACTTCCACTATGTGCTGGTGGCAGGTTCGCTGTTCTCCATGTTTGCCGGCTATTACTACTGGTCGCCCAAGTGGACGGGCGTGATGTATTCCGAGACGCGCGGCCGCATCCACTTCTGGGGCTCGCTGATCTTCTTCAACATCACCTTCTTCCCCATGCACTTCCTGGGTCTGGCCGGCATGCCGCGTCGCTATGCCGACTACCCCATGCAGTTCGCAGACTTCAACATGATTGCCTCCATCGGCGGCTTTGGCTTCGGTCTGATGCAGGTGTACTTCTTCCTGTTCGTCGTCTGGCCCGCCATGCGCGGTCATGGCGAGAAGGCACCGCAAAAACCCTGGGAAGCGGCCGAGGGCCTGGAATGGGAAGTGCCTTCTCCGGCTCCGTTCCACACCTTCGAGACGCCACCCAAGCTCGATGAAACCGCGACCAGGGTGATAGCCTGAGGAGGCGCGTATGACGACACAGGAGCAACGCAAGAACAACCTGAGGCTGGGGCTGATCCTGGCCTCCACGGCTGCCGTGTTCTTTATCGGCTTTGTGGTGAAGATGGCCTGGCTGCATTGAGGCAGCCCGATGGCAACGAGTGGAGGAGCTTGAGGTGAGCATAGCCAAGGAAAACGCGAAGATGGTGGGCAAGCTGGCGATCGTTGCCCTGGGCATGTTTGCGTTTGGCTATGTGCTGATACCCATCTACAAGCATATCTGCGAGCTGACGGGCATCAACATCCTGTCGCTGTCCGAAAAGCAGGTGCCCGGCGCCGGCGTGGCGGGCCGCGACGTGAAGCTTCCGCCCAACAGCCAGATCGACACCAGCCGCACCATCACCGTGGAGTTCGATGCCAATGCTCGCGGTCCCTGGGACTTCAAGCCGGCCATGCGTTCGGTGCAGGTTCACCCCGGCGAGCTGGCCACGGTGATGTATGAGTTCCAGAACGTGCAGAACCGGCGCATGGCCGCCCAGGCCATCCCCAGCTATGCACCGCGCCAGGCCACGGCCTTCTTCAACAAGCTGGAGTGCTTCTGCTTTTCGCAGTACACGCTGGAGCCCGGCGAGAAGCGTGAATGGCCGGTGGCCTTCGTCATCGATCCGCGCATCTCCAAGGATGTGAAGACCATCACGCTGTCCTACACATTCTTCGAGGTCGGCGGCAAGACCCCGGCAGCGCCCGATGCCAGCACGGCTGCGGTCGTCACGCCCGGAGGCAGTTCATGACTCAGGACGTCAAGAAGACCGGATTCTGGCGCAGCATTGTTGCCGTCGCCTGGGCCATGCTGGGCGTGCGCAAGGGCAAGGAGTACGAAAAGGATTTCGCCAGCATCACGCCGCTGCATGTGATTGCCGTGGGGCTGGTGGCGATTTTTGCCTTGGTATTAGCGTTGATATGGATCGTCAACCTGGTCGTTTAGCCTTGGCTGAAACAGGTGTGGCGAATGCAGTGCAAGTGATAGTGGAGCGTCGGTCAAAACAACGATCAACAGAGTCAGGAGCCGAGTGATGAGTGCAACCCCGCAGGGCGCAACCCCTTACTACTATGTGCCAGCCGAATCCAGCCATCCCGTGATGGCGGCCATCGGTCTGTTCTTTGTGATTCTGGGCGCAGGCACCTGGATCAATGGTCACGAATGGGGAATGTATTCCCTGTTCGTCGGTCTGGTCTGGTGGCTGGCCGTGCTGTTCGTCTGGTTCCGCGATGCAGCGCGCGAAAGCGAGGCCGGGCTCAACAGCCGCAAGATCGACCTGTCCTACCGCTGGAGCATGAGCTGGTTCATCTTCTCTGAGGTGATGTTTTTCGGAGCCTTCTTCACTGCGCTGTGGTGGGCACGCGCGCACTCGGTGCCGGCACTGGGCAGTCTGGCCAACGAGCTGCTGTGGCCCAACTTCCAGGCCGTGTGGCCCAGTGTGGCCCCCGGTGCCACGGCGTCGCCCGCGAATATTGTCGAGCCCTTCAAGACCGTGGGCCCGTTCTGGCTGCCTACCATCAACACGGCGCTGCTGCTGAGCTCGGGCGTGACGCTGACCATCGCCCACCATGCGCTGCAGATCAACAACCGCGCGCGCTGCATCAGCTTCATGTGGATGACGGTGATTCTGGGCTTTGTCTTCCTCTGCGTGCAGGGCTACGAGTACCACCATCTCTACAACGACTACAACCTCAAGCTCAACTCCGGTGTTTTCGGTTCGACCTTCTACATGCTGACGGGCTTTCACGGCTTCCACGTGCTGGTAGGCATGCTGATGCTGTTCTTCATCACCATCCGCCTGATGAAGGGCGACTTTACCGACAAGCACCACTTCGGCTTCGAAGGTGCGGCCTGGTACTGGCACTTTGTGGACGTGGTCTGGGTCTTTCTCTACATCCTCGTGTACTGGATGTAAGACCATCAAAAACAGAAGCGCCTTGCGTAAGTCCTGAATTGATTTCAGCATCAAATGGTGCTGAAATCAATGAATGGAAAGCGCAAGGTGCTTTTATTTTGAGAGCGACAAAAGCGCTCAGGCAAACCGGCTATTGCCCGGGCTGCCAGCCCGTGGGCTGTATCCACCCCATCTTGGCCGCCAGCAGAACGCAGAGAAACAGCGCAACCGACAAAGCCACGCGAAGGGCCAGGGCGCGAAACATCTTGCGGCTGCGTTCGGCATCGTCGGCCTCCGAGCTTTCGCTGCCGTCGCCCCTGCGCATCATGAAGAACAGCGCACTGCCAAGGCTCGCCAAGATGGCGAGAAAAGCGAGAATGATCACGAATTTCATGAACGGATTATCTGGTGCGCATTTCCCGATTTCCAGACCTCTGGCGGTTTCTCCTGATCTCCCTGGCGGCCTTGGCCTGCGTGGCCGTCACAGCATCGCTGGGCTTTTGGCAACTGGGCCGGGCAGCGCAGAAGCAGGCTGTTTTCGATGCCATCACACGCCAGCAGGCGCTGGCGCCCTGGCATAACGCACAGCTGGCAGCAGAAGTGCCGCTGGCATCCGAATCCATCGGCCAAGCGCAACAGGCGACGTTGCTGCATCGACCCGTGCAACTGCAGGGCCAGTGGCTGGCCGAGCAGACCATCTTTCTCGACAACCGACAGATGCAGGGCAGAGCCGGCTTCTATGTGCTCACGCCTTTCAGACTGAGTGCGCCTCACGGGCACAGGGTCGTCGTCGTGCAGCGTGGCTGGGCACCACGCAACTTCATGGACCGCGCGCTCCTGCCCGAGGTGCAGACGCCTTCAGGCCTGGTCAGCATAGAGGGCCGGCTGGAGGCACCGCCGTCCAGACTGATGGAGCTGGAAGCGGCCCGTGGAGGGGCAGACCCTGATGAGCAAAAGTCGCGCATCCGACAGAATGCAGACATTGCCCTGTGGGCGCAGCAAGGTGGCTTGCCGCTGCTGGCTCTGAGCGTGGTGCAAAGCGGCAGCGCCAGCGAAGGTTTGCTGCGCGACTGGCCGCAGATCAATGCCGGTGTGCAAAAGCACTACGGCTATGCCTTTCAGTGGTTCGGACTCAGTGTCTTGGTGGTGTTGCTCTATGTCTGGTTTCAACTCGTCCGACGCTTTTACCCCGGCCGCCGCGCAGCGCAGCCCGAGGGATGAACCGCTGAGCTTTGCGGTCCACGGCCTGCCCGATCCCGCACAGAGCCAGGCAAGGCAGATGCAGGCGCGAAGCGGTCGCTGGAAGATGCTGGCCGTGCTGCTGGTCTGTGCGGCGCCGGTGCTGGCCTCCTACTTCACCTATTACGTGTTGCGTCCCTCGCAGCAGCGCAGCTATGGCGAGCTGATTGCCGAGCAGCCCGGCCTGCCCGAAGTGCAGGGGCAGACGCTGGACGGCCGCAGCGTGAATCTGAGCAGCCTCAAGGGCCAGTGGCTGCTGCTCAGCACCAGTGCCGGAGCCTGCGGGCAGCGCTGTCAGGACCATCTCTATCTGCAGCGTCAGCTGCGTGAAACCCTGGGCCGTGAAAAAGACCGGCTGGACTGGGTCTGGTTCATCAGCGACCAGCAGCCCGTGCCTGAAAAAATCCTGCCTGCTGCCGAGCAAGCCACAACGCTGCGTGTGCCCGCTGCAGTCATCGGCAACTGGCTCAAGCCCGAGGCGGGACATGCGCTGGACGAGCATCTGTATGTGGTCGATCCGCAGGGTCACTGGATGATGCGCTTTCCTGCAAACATGGGCAAAGCCACGGCCGGCAAGGCCAAGCGCGATCTGGAGCGGCTGCTGCGCGCCTCTGCCTCATGGGATGAGGCCGGGCGAGCCACGGCCGAAACGGCGCAGAAATAGCTGTTGAAACCCGCGGTAGCCGGCTCTCGCAAGCGCTATCTGCGATCTGAATCATGGTCAGCGAGGAGGGCCGCATGCAGGTAGAAATCTCGGAGTTGAAAGGCGCTGCTTCGGCGGCGGGAACTGCTGCTTCGCGCTGGGCGCAGTACCACGCGCTGACCAAGCCCAAGGTGGTGCAGCTCATCGTCTTTTGCGCCTTCATCGGCATGGTGCTGGCAGTGCCGGGCGTTCCCGGCTGGCAGGACTGGGGGCGCATGCTGGCGGCCTGCACAGGCATCTGGCTGGTGGCTGCGGCGGCAGCGGCCTTCAACTGCCTGGTCGAGCGCAGCATCGATGCGCGCATGAAGCGCACGGCCTGGCGGCCCACGGCACGCGGCGAGCTCTCGCATTCCCAGGCCTTGCTGTTTTCGGCCTTGCTGTGCGCCGCAGGTTCCGCCATCTTGCTGCTGGCCGTGAATGCTCTCACGCTGTGGCTGACACTGGCCACCTTCATTGCTTACGCAGTGATCTATACCCTGGTGCTCAAACCTCTGACGCCGCAGAACATTGTCATCGGCGGGGCATCGGGTGCCATGCCGCCCGTTCTGGGCTGGGCGGCGATGACGGGACAGGTAGGGCATGAAGCCCTGCTGCTTTTTCTCATCATCTTTCTCTGGACGCCGCCGCATTTCTGGGCGCTGGCGCTGTACCGAGTGGAGGATTACCGCCGCGCCGGTCTGCCCATGCTGCCGGTCACGCATGGCAATGCCTTCACGCGGCTGCAGGTGTTTCTCTATACCCTGGTGCTGTTCGCCGGCTGTCTGCTGCCTTTTGTGGTGGGCATGAGCGGCTATCTCTACCTTTTTGCCGCAGTGATTCTGGGGTTGGGCTTTTGCGGTTATGGTTGGGCACTGCTGCGCAACTACTCGGATGCGCTGGCACGCAAGACCTTCCGCTTTTCCCTGATCCATCTGAGCCTGCTGTTTGCCGCGCTGCTGGTGGATCATTACCTGGCCTGACCGATCATGGATAAACGAGGTGCGCTGCGCGTACTCGGCGCTTTAGGCGCCGCAACACTGGCCGGTGCGGCCACATTGACATTGACTGGCTGCAAGGACGATAGCAAGCCCAAGTTTCAGGGCGTGGATGTGACGGGTGCAGACTACGCCAAGGACATTCCGCTCACCGATGTCCACGGAAAAAAACGCAGTCTCAAGGACTTCTCGGGCAAGGTGGTTGCCGTGTTCTTCGGCTACACCCAGTGCCCCGATGTCTGCCCCACCACGCTGCAGGAGTTGCTTGAAGTCAAGCAGGCGCTGGGAGCCGATGGCGACAAGCTGCAGGCCGTGTTTGTGTCGCTGGACCCCGAGCGTGATACGCCTGAGGTGCTCAAGGCCTATCTGGCCAACTTCGATGAGAGCTTTGTGGGGCTCAGCGGTACGGTAGAGGAGATTGCTGCCGTGGCCAAGGATTTCAAGATTTTCTTCAAGAAGGTGCCAGGCAAGGTTGACGGAACTTACACCCTCGATCATTCGGCCGGTACCTATCTTTTCGATCCCCAGGGCCGCTTGCGCGTGTACGAGCGCTACGGCGCGGGGCCGCAGTTGCTGACTCAGGACGTGAAGGCACTGCTGGGCTGAAGCGGTCGCCATCGGCGGCATTGGCCTCGGGTTTTGAAATTTATTGTTACATGTTGGTGTTTGATATAGCGCAAGGAGAGCATGCGATGTCGCGCGCATAGTGAGCGACTTCAAACACTTGGCAAGGCTCGATCCGACTCGTCTAGAGTTGGGCATGTAGGCCGTTGATGCAGCATGGGAAGTGGCTGCACGCAGGGACGCCAGAGTGGATATCTGGAGTCCGTGTATGGCCGAGTGCCCTTTTTCTTCAATGCTCAAACCGGTGTCTGAACCAGCGCTGGCGGATTGCCAGCGCCGGCTGCGGCTGGCCATGTCGGCCTGGCAGGAGGGGGTGAGTCTTTCCGTCATGCTGAGCCGGCGTGAGCAGCAGGCGCTGGATGCCGCTCCGGACGGCATTTTGCTGGTGGACCGCAACGGTAACATCGTGACGGCCAATGCCGCCATGCAGGCCATTTCAGGCTACGGGCGCGGCGAGCTCGAAGGGCAGGCGCTGGACATGCTGCTGCCGCCCGAGTTTCAGGCCGGGCATGGCCATTACCTGCGCAGCTACTTCGCCCAGCCATCGCGCCGGCCCATGGGGCTGGGCGGCGTGCTGTGGCTGCAGCGCAAGCAGGGCAATGCCGTGCCGGTGGACATTGCTCTTGGCTATTTTGGCGATGACGACAAAGGTCTGGCCATAGCCTTTGTGCGCGATGTGACGGAGCTGCATCAGATGCAGCAACGCCTGAAGTTCCAGGCTACCAAGGACACCTTGACCGGCCTCAACAATCGCTGGCAATTCGGCCAGGAGCTGCAGGAGCAACTCAAGCTGGCGCAGGCCGACGGCGAAGCACTGGCCCTGCTGCAACTTGATCTCGACAACTTCAAGGCCATCAATGACGGCTACGGCCATGCCGCAGGCGATCAGCTGCTGCGGGAGGTCGCCAGGCGGCTGAAGTCCCAGCTGCGCAGCGAGGGCGTGCTGGCACGCCTGGGTGGCGACGAATTCATGGTGCTGCTGGTGGGTGAGAATGCGGCCCGGGCCCGCTTCTGGAGCGAGCAGATACTGGCGGCGCTCTCCATCCCCTTCAAGCATGACGGGCTGGCGCTGGATTTTGGTGCCAGCGTGGGCATTGCCCTTTATCCCGACGATGCGCAGACCGGCGACGACCTGATGCGCTTTGCCGATATGGCCATGTACAGCGCCAAGGGCCAGGGGCGCGGCCATGCGGTGTTTTTCGAACCCGCCATGGGCAAGGAAATGGCCGAACGCGTGCAACTGGCCGAGCGCTTGCGCATGGCGCTCAGCTATGGTGGCTTGCAACTGCATTACCAGCCTCAGGTCAAGGTCGAGAGTGCCGCAGTGGTGGCTGTGGAGGCCTTGCTGCGCTGGCATGATCCCTTGCTGGGCAATGTCAGTCCGGCGCGCTTTATTCCGGTGGCCGAGGCCTCGGGCCAGATTGTGGCTCTGGGCAACTATGTGCTCGACGCAGCCTGCAAGCAGATCGCTTTGTGGCTCAAGGCGGGTACGCCGTTGCGGGTAGCGGTCAATCTTTCTGCCTATCAACTGCGGCAGGTGAATCTGGTCGAGCAGGTCAGCAGCTGTCTGCAGCGCTATCAGGTACCGCCGCAATGGCTGGAGCTGGAGGTAACCGAATCCCAGGCCATGATCAATCCCGCTCAGGGGAGCGAAGTGCTGCAGGCTCTGGCGCGGCTGGGAGTGACGATTGCGCTGGATGATTTCGGCACCGGCCATTCGTCATTGGCCTATCTGCAATATCTGCCGCTGCAGCGCGTCAAGCTGGGGCGGGAGTTTCTGTTTCCCTCGCCTTGTCGTGACAGGTTGATGGGCGGCATTGTGCATATGGCCCATGCACTGGATCTGGAGGTGGTGGCCGAAGGCGTCGAAGAACTCGATCAGCTGCAGCTGCTGCGCGACATCGGCTGCGAGTTTTTCCAGGGTTGGCTGCATTCGCGCGCCATGCCTGCCGAGCAGGTGCGGGACTGGCTGGCAGTGGTTTGACGGGATTAGCGTGGCTGCTGCTTCCAGTCAGGCTCGGGAAAATGCTCGTTGGATGCGGTGACGATCAGGTCCAGCACCGGCTTGCCATCTTCGTCGAAGCGCACTCCGGGGCCCCAACGCGCCTGTTGGCGCTGGCCCGAGAACCAGAACAGCTTGCGCTCCCAGCTGCCGGGCTTGGGCGGCTTGCGGTTGGCCTGAATCAGGTGCTCCTGTATGCGTTGCAGGCCTGCCGTGAGACGCCACGGAGCCAGTTGCAGAAGAGCGGCTCGCAGCTCTTGCGCCCAGGGCTCTGGCGCGGGCGAGAAGCGCTGGAATGACTGACCGGCGGCAAGTCTTCGCACGCGTTCGTGCAGCTCGATGCCATACAGGGCGCAGGCCTCGCTGACCTTGCCCTGTGCCATCAGATTGCGTGCCTTGCGCTCCAGAGCCGAGTCCTTGGGGGCCTCTGATGGCGACCACAGCCAGCGGGCATCACTCCATTGATGGCGGCAGTTGTAGAGAAACTCGGACGACAGAAGCAATTGCCAGCCCGGCATCTTTGACTGCATGACCGATCGAACCATCAGGCAGGGCTGGCGTTTGCGAGTGGCAGAGCCATAAGCCGCGAGTATGGCGGTGGTGCGCGCTGCAGGTCGTCCGCGATCATCGCGCGGCCAGGATTGAAGCAGGCGCACGGGGTCGATGGCCGCCATATCGGCCTGCAGCTGTTCGAGCGCCGGCCCGGCATCGGCAAGCGTGTCCAGCATGCCGAGGTTCAGGTCCTGATCCATCGCAGGTACACAGGCTTCAGTCTCGTCGGTATATGGACTTCGGGCCATGGCCTGGATGGTGACCTGTGCCGGCGCTGCATCAGGCACTGCACGCCACTCATGCAGCAGCTGTGCAAAGCGCCCGGGGTTGCAGCTGACTTCATGGTGTATGACTTCACTGGCCGCATCGCGCAGCGTGATCCAGGCATGAAGCCGATGCTCCGCGTCCAACTGCATGGTCTCCTCATACCTGGTGGCCGAGAAAGCGCCGTTACCGCCGTGGTGCACAAAGAATTCGACATCCATGGAGCCGGCTACTGCGCTGCTGCTGATGCGTGTTCTGGCAGCGTCCTTGTGTTCGGCCTGGCAATCCGGCAGCTGCAGCCATTGCTGCGAAATCTGGGCAATCAAGTCTTGCATGAAGAAGATGAAAAAAGCGCCTGAGCTGCGTCAGTCGTCAAAAAGACCGATGTAGCTCAGTCCGTTGTAGAGTTTGTCCGGATCGGTGATCTGCTCGGTGGGGTCGGCATAGACAAACATGGCGTTGGCCGTGTGAATGCCCTGGGCCTCGCAGGCCTGCACGATGAGCGCGAGCGATGTGTCGGAGTCCAGAGTGCTGTGGCTCACCAAGGCAGAGACAGGACCAGGCTCGGGAAGCCAGATCATCAGCAGCAGGTCTTCGTCGAACAGAAACTTCCTGCCCAGATCCCGGCAGAAGCCGCAGCCCGTGACATCTTCGCTGCTGCTTTCGATATCTTCGACTTCCAGCTCCCAGTAGCTGTCTGCATGGTCGAAGTAGCGGCCAAACTCCGCCTCGCCCAGCGGCGTATTGCCGATCCAGAAATGCAATGCGGAAAAAGGCGCGGGCGGCGGTGTCGGACCCAGCTCCTCGACCCAGTCGAACAGGGTTCCGGGCTTGAGACGGTGGCGCTTTTCCAGCTCCGGAAACCCGCCGCCGGGTGTGCGGTTCAGCGCTTCGTCCACCAGAGCCTTGCGAAATGCCAGCGAATAGGTCTTGCCGGATTTGTTCTCAGACTTCATTGGACGGGTCCGTAGTGCATGACCACCAGCTTGTTCAAAGGCTCCGGGTAGTCCCAGAAGGCTTCTTCGAGCTCCTGCAACTGCTCATGCTCGGCATCCGTCAGCAGTGCTGGCAGATCGGAGTAGTCCACATTTTCTGGGCCCTCTTCGAAGCGCTTGAGCACCGCAAACATGTCCTGCAGACACTGGCGCGTGATGGGCGCGCCTATGGCCTGCAGAGCCTGCAGGGTGAGCTGATGGTTGGCCAGCCCCCAGTTGCCCAGAAACTGCAGAAAGCCGCCGTTGTTGATATCGGCTTCCATGCGCCATAGAGCCACCAGCTCATGCTGGACCGGGGATATCCGGGTGACGTCCCATTGGGCGGCGAGCAGCGCGCCCATGGCCTGGTTGTAGAGACTGTCCTGATCCAGGTCCCAGACGCTGACCATGCCTGCAGCAGAGGGCTGCCACAGTGCCGGCCAGTTCAGACCGTGATCCTCATCGGTCAGCGCCCATGCTAGGCGTTGCTCGGGCGCGGCGCTTTCCAGGCGGATATGCCGCTTGATGGGCTCGGCCAGTTCACGTCCGTCGGCCAGTGCAAGCCAGATGGTCTGCTCGTCGATGCGAACGCCTGTGATGCGGTTGCTTTGTGGGTTCATGGTTCAGCTTTGTGCGGCGGTCTGATCCATCACCGTCTCGGCGGCCCGGTGCATCTTGGCCAGCTCGCGCGCGGGGACAGGGTGCTCGCCGTTGGCCATGCGTGTCAGCAGCGAGTGCAGCATCTCGGTGGAGAGGCCGTGCAGCACCAGACGGTAGGCGGCATACAGGGTGGACAGCGGCACCATGGGGTGCTTGTTGTTGAGCAGCACCAGATGCTCGGGCGAGGCCAGGATCTTGGCGCAGTAGATGGCAACGGTTTCGTCGAGCTGCAGCGAGTTGCTGGCGCGCCAGAAGTCGTTGTCGGTCAGCAGCAACTGGTAGATGGGCGTGTACAGCTCGATGGCGCTTTGCAGGTCGATGACGTTGAAGCGTCCGCGCGGCATGTCTTCGAGCCTGAGATCGGGCTCGCGGATCATGGAGAAATCGGGTTCGGCCACGGGTACCAGTTCCTGCCCGTTCTCGCGCAGTGCCTTGTTCAGGCGAATCACGAAGTTGAAGAGGTTGAGGTCGTGCTTGAGAAACAGCTCGTCCTTTACATCGTCGATTTCCATGGGCATCAATGGCGCGGTGCTGACCTTGGTCGGGGCATTGGCGGCGACGAAGGCCAGTACCTGGGAGCCCAGATGAAAGTGGCGCATGATGAGCCAGTTGGCCTCTGGCGAGAGAAACTTCTTCATGCCGAAGGCCAGCAGGCGGTGCAGCAGCATGGAGTGCGACCAGCGCTTGGGCAGAAAGATCTTCAGCGCCTGAATGATGATCATGGACAGCCGCGCCAGCGGCCGCATGGCCGGCAGAAAGAACTGGCGCGAGCTGCTGCTGCAGTCGCGCAGCCAGGCGGCCTTGACGTCATCGGGCAGAGGCGTGCTCTGGTCGAGGTAGAGCGCCAGCCAGGGGCTGGGGTCGCGCTCGTCCCAGACATGGTCGTTGAACTCGTTCTTCATGAATCCTCCCGGTGCTTCTTGCTGTTTCTAGTTATCGCTCGGTCAGCACATGTTGGAACTGCATCAGGTACATGGCTGCGGTGTTGCGTGCGGTCTGCAGTATGGCCTGCTGGGCCGTGCCTTCGCTGTCCAGCTCCAGCGCCATCTGCACGGCCAGCAGCCAGCGCTCCAGGTGGTTCTCGTCGTTGGCACCGTGGTATTCGAGAAAGCGGAAGGCATCGGGCGGCAGCGGCAGGCTCTGGCGCAGCAGGGGCAGCAGGCTGGGAACGATGCGCTGGCCCGTGCCTTCGATGATGTAGATGGCGCCCAGCAGGCCGATCGGGCTGGGCGTGGCAGCCAGGCTGTGCAGATAGGCATTGAGCGCTTCGCCGCCGGGGTTGCGGCGCAGGCGGTTGATGTCGGTCTCGGTGCCGCCAGCCTTCAGATAGTCGCTGTGCAGAATCTTGAAGTCGTTCTGCTCCTCGCCTGCATGCAGGTCGATCAGTGAAGCCAGCGTGGCGTAGTCACCGGTCAGCGAGGCCGCGCCTTCGCGCATCCACAGACTGCCTTCGCGCACCTGGGGAATCCAGTGGCTCATCCAGCGCAGATAGTCGGTGATCTGCAACTGGCGCGTGCGCATGCGCTGGAGCAGGGGCGTGCGCCAGACATTGCTGCGGTAATCCTGCCAGATGCTGGCCAGCTCTGTCAGCAGCGGAGCCAGCTGCGATGGCGCAGCGGCCGGGTCATGGGGCGCGGCGATGGTCGAAACATCGGGAAGCGCGTCATCCGCTTGCGCCGTAGTGTGCACGGATTCCTGAGGGAAATTGGCCTCAATCGCTTTGTGTGTCTGCGTGTCAAGCTCTACTTCCCATAGCATATAGCCTGCGGTGAAGCGGCCCGACTCAGGGATGAAGCAGAGCACGGTGTCGCCGGCTTTCAGGCTCTGGCCCTGCTTTTGCAGAAACTCCGACAGCATGATGACGATGGAGGCTGCACCCGTGTTGCCGCGCCAGGCCAGATTGCTCCACCAGCGCTCGCGTGGAATGCTGAGCTGGGCCTTGCCCAGCAGCTCGTCGACCACGGGAATGAAGCGCTCCGACGAGTAGTGGCAGAGAAAGTGGTCGATGCCGCGTTCGGGCACCCAGCCCTGGTGGGCCAGGGCTGCATATTCGTGAATGCAGACATCGAACAGATGCGGTAGCAGGCGAATGTCCTGGCGCAGTGCCAGGGCGCCAGCGGCTTCGGCGTCGCTCCAGGCAGGGAAATCCAGATGGCTTTTGCCGCGATCGGCAGTCATGCCCAGCTGCATGCACACGGGGTAGTCGCCAGCAAAGCTGCGCTGGTGTGTCCACTTGAGCTTGAGGCGCAGTCCGTTGGCCTGGGGCAGGGCCTTGGGGCCGCCCAGCAGCACGGCGCCCGCGCCGTCGGACAGCATCCAGCGCAGAAAGTGGGCGTCGAAATCGGTGTCATAGCCCTGGGCTGCAAAGCGCGAACGCTTGAAAAGGCGCGAGGGCATTTCGCTGGCCACCGACAGGGCCAGCGCATGGGCGCCGCTTTCCACGGCCATGGCTGCGGCCTGCATGGCGCCCACACTGGCGGCGCAGACCCCATGCACAGAAAGCGTTTCCATGGGCGGGGCGGCCATTTCGCCCTGAATCATGCTGGCAAAGCCGGGCATCAGCGCGTCCCCCCCTGAGGAGCCGCTGGACAGAAAGCCGATATCGCCGAGCTTTTTGCCAGCCAGGGCCAGAGTCTCCTCGATGGCTCCGGCTGCCATCTGGGCGTTGCTGAATACCGTCTGGCCTTCACCATCAATGGCGTAATGACGGGTCTGGATGCCGTTCTCGGCCAGGATGCGGCGCTTGATGCGCTCGGAGATGCGGTTCAGCGGTGCGACAAACGCATCCATGCCAGCATTGTCCACCGGGGCACCAGGCAGAAACATGCCGGCAGATTGCAGATAGACGTTGGAATAGGCAACAGGCATAGATCCTCAACAGGTTTTTACTTCACAGCGTCGGGCGGCATCTGCGGCTGGGTTCTTGCCGCGGGCCAGACCAGACCCAATACAAACACGCGTCCCATATAAGGCAGCAGGCCACCTTCGTTCAATGCAGGTGTGACCCGTTGACGGTAAATGCGCTCATGCAGTCCGCTCAGTTCGGACCAGTGGGCATGCGGGCATTCATGGTGCGCGGTGTGCAGGCCAATATTAAAAAGCAGGGGGTTGACCAGGCCTTCAAAGTTGCGCGCGTAGTTCAGCTCGATACCTGGAGTATTGCGCTGTGCTCTGCTCAGCGGCCTTCCATCGGCGTGGGCATGCTGCAGGTAGTTGGTAGCCAGCAGCCAGTGCAGGCCGTGCAACTGGGGAACGATGATGAAGATCAACGCCTTTTGCCAGTCCAGCCAGAGAAAGAAGCCCCAGCTTCCCAGCCACAGCGCGTATTGCCCCATGCAGTAGCGAAAGGCGCCAGGCCAGTGACGGTGCAGATTGTTCAGCCAGCGAAAGAACAGCGGATACAGCACAAAAGCCGCCTGCACCGGGTGAATCAGATAGCCCCACAGATGATTGGTATCGCCGCCCCATTCTGGCCGGTAGGTGCGTGCCAGATCGCACGGTCCATGGCGAAATCGATGGTGATTGGCCACATGGGCGGGCCAGAACACAAAGGTGGGGTGGCCTTGAAGCAGGGTCAGCCAGTAATCGGTGAAGCGGTTGGTCCAGCGTCCCCACCACATGCGCACATGGGTGTGGTTGTGGTGAATAACGCCTATTCCCAATGTCAGAAACAGCTCGATGCCGTAGAGAATGAAGCTGAAGCCATGCCTCCATTGCCACCACACGAGCAGCGGCAGCAGGAGCATGTAGAAGACGGATTGCCAGTCCCGCCAGTGGCGCAGGACTGGATATCGGCGCTGGCCTGGGTGCCTGCTCATTCAGTGACTGGAGCTTTTGGGGGTGTTGTCTGCGACCCGCGTGCGCATGAGCTGGTCCATGAAGGCCAGCGCAAAGCCATAGTTGCCTGCCGGGCGCGCGTGGTGCAGATGGTGACGGCGGCTGGCGGCCAGTGGATGGGTGTCGGGGACTGAGGGAAAAAAATCGTAGTTGGAATGGCCGATCAGATTCAGGATCAGGCTCAACACCGGCACCGAGGCCAGCGACCAGAAATAAAAGTCATGCACCAGCATGGGCAGCAAGATGATGTTGCCCAGCATCAGCGCCTCGATGGGGTGGAAGCTGTAGGTGGACCAGGGGGTTGTCACCACGGAGCGGTGATGGTCGCCGTGATAGCGCACCAGGCGGCGCGTGTGCAGCAGGCGGTGGTTGATCCAGAAGTGCACATCGTTCCAGATCAGCAGCGCAAAGATCTCCACAGCGATGCGCCCGGCACTGGCTGTGGGGGAGAGCTGGGCCCAGCCTAGTTGCAGAAAGCCCCATGGAACGATCATGCCTGTGCCGAAGATCAGTATGGAATGAAAGGACTGGCGCCATTCACGCTTTAGCTGATCGGGCTTGAGCGGGCGCGTATCGAGCGGCCTGCCTATGCCCGCGCGTGCGAGGGCCGCTGTCAGTGCTGCCATGAGCAGGCCGCCCAGCAGATAAATACCCCCGAAAAAAACCAGGCCCAATGCCATGACTTGCCAGGCATTGAGCTGCGTGAACCAGGTACCAGCGTCCATGAAGGCTCCAAAAGCGGTGGCGCTGCCCTAGATACAACAATGCGCCCGACGGCATAGCGTAAACCCATGCCTGTCGGGCGCATGATAAAGGACGCCGCAGTAGCTTCAGCCGATACCCGGAGTAGAGCTCAGAGCACGGAATGTCGAAAAACTGGAGCTGTCCCAGCCGAGAGATGGCCAGCAAGGGCCGTCCCGCAGCTTAGGCTGTCGTCCCCCTCGGGGGAAGCCGCAAAGCGGCTCAGGGGGCGTGTTTACTGCGCCGTGATTCCCTGCTCGCGAATGATGGTGCCCAGCGCCTTCACATCCTGCTGGATGCGGTTGCTCAGGCCCTCGGGCGAGCTGCCCACAGCTTGCCAGCCTTGCATGGACAGCTTCTGGCGCATCTCGGGCGTACGCACGATCTCGCTGACGGCGGCTGCCAGCTTGTCCACATGGGCCTTGGGCATGGATCTGGGAGCAGCCACGGCGTTCCAGATTTCCAGATCAAAGTTGTTGACGCCGAGCTCTTTGAGGCTGGGAAGGCCGGGAGCCAGCGGGCTGCGTGCCGCAGAGGTCACTCCAATGCCGTGCAGCTTGCCGGCCTGAATCTGTGCCATTGCCAGTGCCGGAGGGAGCATGGACAGCTTCAAATCGCCGCCCTGAATGCCGTTGAAAACTTGGGGGTAGCCGGTATAGGGCACGTGCACGGCCTTGATGGCCGAGCGGCTCTTGAGCAGTTCCATGCCCAGATGGCCCACGGTACCGACACCGGGCGAGCCATAGCTCCATTTGTCGCCAGCCTTGGCGGCCGCTTCCATGAAGGCTTTGCCTTGTGGGGCCGACGCGGGGGCTACCAGCACCAGCGGAGCCACGCCGATCAGGCTCACGGGCTGCAGGTCCTTGATGGGGTCATAGCGCACGGCAGGGTTGAGCATCTTGGCAATGGTCATATTGCCGTTGATCATCACGCTGAAGGTGTAGCCATCAGCCTTGGCGACATATTCGCCGGCGATATTGCCGCCGGCCCCCACGCGGTTCTCCACGATGATGGTCTGACCCAGCTTCTTCTCCAATGGCTCGGCCAATGCGCGGGCCGTTAGATCGGGCGAGGAGCCTGCGGGGAAGCCCACGATCAGATGCAGGGGCTTGTCGGGCCAGTTGTCGGCTGCCATGGTGGCCGGAGCCATTGCTGTCGCCACCATGGCGACTCCTGCTGCAACCAGGCTGCGGCGGGACAGGTTCTTCAGGAGGCGCGAAGTGCGAATAGGCATGGCAGGTCTCTTGTGAATTCTTGATGGTTGATGGCTGCCCATGAGTGCAGCATGTCTTTCGACAAATAAAAAACCCGGAAATTATCCGGGTTTGAGGTTCAGCATTTCAGCCTTTTTAAGCCTTGCTGCGCAAGTTGGCGTTTACGCAAACTCGGCCAGCGCTTTTTTCATCTTTTTCATGGCGGCTACCTCAATTTGGCGAATGCGCTCGGCGCTCACACCGTATTCGGCAGCCAGCTCATGCAGCGTCATGCCGCCAGAGCCGTCGTCATTGACCTTGAGCCAGCGCTCTTCAACGATGCGGCGGCTGCGGTCATCCAGGCCCTCCAGGGCCATGACCAGGCCATCGGTTGCCAGATGATCGCGCTGGCGCGATTCAAGCATGGCTGTAGGCTCGTGGCTGGCATCAGCCAGGTAGGCGATGGGGCCGAAGGCCTGCTCTCCGTCGTCGCTGGGAGAAGGATCCAGCAGCACATCGCCACCGGCCAGACGGGTTTCCATCTCGATGACTTCCTCGCGCTTGACGTTGAGCTTTGCAGCAACCGCGTCAATTTCGTTCGAGGTCAGCGTCTCGCGCAGGGCCAGCTCTTCGTCCGCCATGGCGGCATCGGACTTCAGGTCATGCTTCATCGAGCGCAGATTGAAGAACAGCTTGCGCTGGGCCTTGGTCGTGGCGACCTTGACCATGCGCCAGTTCTTCAGAATGTATTCGTGGATTTCCGCCTTGATCCAGTGCATAGCGTAGCTGACCAGACGCACGCCCTGATCGGGGTCGAA
This sequence comes from Comamonas sp. F1-6, assembly GCF_039581415.1. NCBI lineage: Bacteria > Pseudomonadati > Pseudomonadota > Betaproteobacteria > Burkholderiales > Comamonadaceae > Comamonas > Comamonas sp. F1-6. The sequence goes on along the minus strand of NZ_JBCPWN010000026.1, from coordinate 15,656 downwards.
GCGTTTGACAGCCTTCATCAGTCCCACATTGCCTTCCTGAATCAGGTCGCCGTGAGGCAGGCCATAACCCAGGTACTGGCGCGAGATGGAGACGACCAGACGCAGGTGAGACATCACCAGACGCCCGGCGGCGTCCAGATCATTGTGTTCTTTGAGCTTGCGAGCGTAGTCCTGCTCTTCCTCAAGGGTGAGCATTGGCATACGATTGACCGCCGAGATATAGGCATCCAGGTTGCCCAGCGGAGGTACCAGCGCCCAGGGGTTCGCGGGCGCCAAGGCAGTAGCAATGGAGCCGGAGGCAGTTTTCATTGCAGGTTTCCTTTCTTCCATGATCTTCATATTAGCACTCCGTTAGAGAGAGTGCTAAAGACAAAGTTCCCACAGCTTTTGTTGGTTTTTGACGGTTCAGGCGGCTCGTGTCGATTCGTGGAGAATTTTTTACATTCCCTTCGACCTCTCTCTTTCCTGGCATCTGCTGTAGTGCACTAGCTTGAATGAGAGGCCAGGTTGTGCAGGCTCGCTCTGATTAACGCCTCCAATGCCTTGGCCGCCGAGCTTCGAGGTGCGTGGCGGCGCATCACCATGCCCAAAGGACGTTGAATTCCGGGGGACGACAAAGGAATCTGCACAAGGCGGCCAGCTTGCAACAGCGATACGGCTGTTTCAGGTAGTGCGCTGATGCCCAGGCCCGCACTGACCAGAGCTCCTATGGTTGCAATATGGTCAACTTCAAAGACGGGAGCGAAATAGAGCCCTTTTGAGTGCAGATCCGCATCAATGTACTGGCGGACGCTGGCAGAACTGGGCATGGAGACATGCGGATAGTCCAAGGTGTTCTCGATCGGGACGGGACCTGCCTGCTTGGATAGAGGATGGTCATCGGGACAGATGAGAAAGAACTGGTCCTCCATCAATTGCTCATAGGCGAGGTCTTCTTGCTTGGGATCTGCTGCAGTGAGTGCAAAGTCGACCTTGCCATCACGAACGAGATCAAACGCAGGGCCCGATAAGGTATCAAGCAAGGACAAGCGTACCCCGGGATGAATCCGCGTGAATTCGGCAAAGACCTTTGGCAGCAGCGAGGCGGCCAAAGAAGGAAGTGCTGCAACCGTCACCGATCCCGTTCTGAGCTGGACGGTGTCCGTCACGGCCCGTAGGGCTCGCTGCGTATCTCGCAAGATCTCCTGGGCATGGGCAATAAAAACATGCCCCGCATCGGTCAGCTCGACAGCGCGAGTGGTGCGCTCAAACAGTCTTGCTCCGATTTGGGCTTCCACACGCGCAATCAGGGCCGACAGCGCAGATTGGGAGAGGTGAACCAGGAGGGCGGCTTGACCAAAGCTCTTGGTCTGGCTCAGGGCTACTACCGCTCTCAGGTCTTTGGTTGATAGATTGGCTTCCACCACAGCAGTATAGGTAGCGGAGCTGCAGCGTCCTGGAGCTCCGCTATCTTCGCTTATTCAGCCTTGATGTCGCTGTCTTTGATCAATCGGGCCCACTTGGCGTACTCGGCGTTGATGATCTTGGCCGACTCGTCCGGCGTGCTGTAGGTAGCAATAGTCCCCTGGGCGAGCATGGAGTCCTTGACATCCTGCTTGGACAGAATCACTTTCAGCGCTGAATTGATCTTCTGAATGACTGCACCTGGAGTTCCTGCAGGTGCCGAAAGTGCAAACATGGAGCTGACCTGCATGTCTGGAAATCCAGCTTCCACGGCAGTAGCGATGTCTGGAATCGAGGCAACGCGTTCTTTGGTCGTTGTGGCCAGGGCCCGGAGCTTGCCTGCCTTGATCTGGCTTTGTGCGGCAGGAACGGTGTCAATCATGGCGTTGACCTGACCGCCGAGCAGATCGGAAAGAGCGGGTCCGCTGCCTTTGTAGGGCACATGAACGACTTCAACCTGTGTCTGACGCTTGAACATCTCGATCGAGAGATGCTGAGGCGAGCCATTGCCTGCGGATGCAAACGTGACGCTGCCGGGGCTGGCCTTGGCAAGCGCTACCAGTTCCTTGACGGACTTCGCCTGAACATTGGGGTTGACCACAAATACCAGCGGAACGGTACCTACGACGGAGATATGAGAGAAGCTCTTATGGATGTCAAAAGGAGTCGCAGCAGGCGTTAGCGCTGCATTGATGGTGTGGCTTGTGAATGCACCCATCAGCAAGGTGTAGCCATCAGCAGGTGATTTGGCGACTTGACCTGCACCAAGGCTACCGCCAGCTCCGGCGCGATTGTCGACGACGAACTGCTGCCCGAGTGCGTCTGAAAGCTGCTTGGCAAGAACGCGGCCGATGACATCTGTCGCTCCGCCCGGCGCATAGGGAACCACCAGCCTCACGGGTTTGGTGGGGTAGTCAGTTTGCGCACAGGCTGCTCCCGATGCACCAGATGCGACGAGGGCGGTTGCAACCAGGTTAATGAGATTGCGGCGGCGCATGCCCGGATTAACGAGTTCTGTGGGTTTCATGAAGTCTCCTTTAGGGTTTTCAGGTATGCGCTTTCTTGTTTGAGCGCTCGATTTTTCTTTTAATCAATAATATTATTAATAATCAGCGCATCAACAATGGTTAACCCTCCCATGACGAACAAGCCAGACCAGCAAGCCACGATTCATCCGGAAGCCGCTTCGAGCGGCATTTCCAAAGGACTCACCAACTATGGTGATCGCGGTTTCTCTCTCTTTTTGCGCAAGGCCTTCATCAAGGGGGCGGGCTATACCGACAAGGCGCTGGACAGACCTGTGATTGGTATCTCGAACACAGGCAGCTCCTACAACCCTTGTCACGGAAACATGCCGCAATTGATTGAGGCGGTGAAGCGCGGCATCCTGATGGCAGGCGGTCTGCCCATGGACTTCCCGACCATCTCGCTGCACGAGAGCTTTTCCCAGCCGACCAGCATGTACCTGCGCAACCTCATGTCCATGGACACGGAGGAGATGCTGCGAGCGCAACCCATGGATGCGGTCGTGCTGATCGGGGGGTGTGACAAGACAGTGCCGGCTCAGCTGATGGGAGCTGCTTCGGTCGGACTGCCGGCAGTGCAACTGGTCACCGGCTCCATGCTCACGGGATCGCATCGAAGCGAAAGAGTGGGTGCGTGCACCGATTGCCGGCGCTACTGGGGAAAATTTCGTGCCGAAGAAATTGATGCTGAGGAAATTTCCGACGTCAACAATCAGCTCGTCGCCAGCGTGGGCACCTGCTCGGTGGCGGGCACTGCCAGCACGATGGCCTGCATTGCAGAGGCTCTGGGGATTGGCATTCCTGGCAGTGCAACTCCTCCAGCGGTTACTGCCGACCGCATTCGAATTGCGGAGCGATCCGGTGAGGTGGCCGTGCACATGGCGCGTGCAGGATTGAGCATTGACAAGATTCTCACGCCTGCTGCCTTCGAAAACGCCATGCGCGTGTTGCTGGCCATGGGCGGCTCGACCAATGCCATCGTGCATCTGGCCGCGATCGCGGGTCGCCTGGGCTACGAGCTGGATCTCAAGGCTTTGGACGTCATGAGCCGCAATACTCCCGTGTTGCTCGACCTCAAGCCGTCCGGCGACCACTACATGGAGGACTTTCATGCAGCCGGCGGCATGCATACCCTGCTTCGAGAGCTCAAGCCCCTGCTGCATCTGGATGCTCTGACCGTGACGGGGCGCACCTTGGGCGAGGAGCTGGAGGCGGCTGGCCCAGGCTTCAAGCAGCATGTGGTCAAGACTTTGGATGCCCCTTTGTATCCGCAGGGAGGCATTGCCGTGCTGCACGGCAATCTTGCCCCGGCAGGCGCCATCATCAAGCAGTCCGCAGCCAACCCCGAGCTGATGGAGCATGAGGGCCGTGCCGTTGTCTTCGAGAATGCAGAGGACCTGGCAGCGCGTATCGACTCGCCCGAGCTTGATGTGCGGGCCGAGGATGTGCTGGTGCTCAAGAATATCGGCCCCAAAGCAGCGGCGATGCCGGAAGCGGGTTACTTGCCCATTCCCAAGAAACTCGCCGCTCAAGGCGTGAAAGACATGGTGCGCGTTTCTGATGGCCGTATGAGCGGCACCGCTTTCGGCACCATCGTCCTGCATGTGACGCCAGAGGCAGCGATTGGCGGCCCCTTGGCCTGGGTGCAAACCGGAGACAGAATTCGCCTGTCGGTGCGCGAGCGCTGTATTGAATGGCTGGTCAGCGATGAAGAGCTGGCTATGCGTCAGAATGCCAAGCCTGTTCAAGTTCCTGTGGCAGAGCGTGGTTACGCGCATCTGTTCAAGAAAACTGTTTTGCAGGCTGATCGTGGCGCAGACTTTGATTTCTTGACCGCGACGCAGCGCAAGGGTTCGATTCCAAGGAGTTAAGTTCATATGCCGACGGGCGCTTTTGCCAAGGAGCGCCGTCCATCCGAGGACGGTGCATCCGTGATTGCCGCGACATTGGAGGAAGACATTGTTCTGGGCCTCTTGGCTCCCAGAGTGCGTCTTGTCGAAGATGATCTGATGGAACGGTTCGCAGCCAAACGCCATGTGGTGCGAGACGCTTTGGCTCAGCTCGAAAGCGCTGGCCTGCTTGAGCGCAGGCGCAATATTGGCTCCATGGTGAAGGCTTTCAGCAGAGATGAAGTCATTCATCTCTACGAAATGAGAGAGCTGCTCGAGCTGGAGGCTATGCGCAGAATTGCGCTGCCTCTGGACCGTGATGCCCTGGAGCAGCTCAGGCGCATTCAGACCGGGCATGACGCAGCTATCCTGCAACAGGACCCGCGCGGCATTTTTCGGACCAACCAGGAGTTTCATCGGCTTTTGTTTGCTCAATGCGGCAATGTTTTTCTGTCGCAATCCATCGAAGACTTCGCGCGCCAAACGCATGCAATTCGATTTGGAACGCTGATGTCCAGAGAGCGTCAGCTGCAATCCCAAAAGGAGCATCACGAGCTGCTGGCGGTGCTGGCGGAAGGGGAGGGGGCGAGGGAGCGTCTGATCCGTCTGACGGCAGACCATCTTGTGCCTCCAAGAGATCACTACTTGAAGGCAGAAGAGGCGCTGCTGCCTTGAAGTGCTGATCAGTTCAGGAACATGCCTCGAATATCGTGAGCCGTGGCCAGAGGGCGGCCCAGCGCTGCGGCCCCCTGGCAAACTTGGTCGACCAAGGCTGCATTGCTTGCTGCCGGCTCGCCGCTCTTCAGGAACAGGTTGTTCTCGAAGCCGACGCGCGCATGGCCTCCAAGACTTGCAGCAGCCATCGCGCATGCGTTTTCCTGCGGGCCGAAGGCGCACATCGCCCATGGATGGGCATCGTCATGGGCATTCAGGAATGGCAGCAGATCGATGGGCGAAGAGGTCTGGCCCGCCGAGTAGCGGCCCAGTACAAACAGCAGAAACCATTTGTTTTCCGGGATGACGCCGCTTGCAAGCAGGCGCTGCCAGGCCTGCACGTCCGCCACGTCATACAGGATGATCTGGGTCATCACATTGCTTTGCTTGAGCCATGTGAAGAAGGATTGGATATCCGCTTCGGGAACTTCAGGTTTGAGTATTTCGCGCAAGCCGACAGAGATCGCTTCCGGAGCCGTTTCGCGTGCGACCCGCATCTGCTCGTATGGCTGGTAGACCTGTGCTGCTTCAGTGGTGACCTGAACCACCAGCTCCTGGCCCACTGCTTTGCGCACTGCAGCAGTGGCTTCAATGTAGGCGCTGGCATCGAGCAAATGCTTGCCGTCAGGCTTGCGTACATGCATATGAATCATGGACGCACCGGAGTCCAGGCATTCCTTGGCGGTCTGTGCCAGATCGGCCGCAGTCAGAGGAACCTCAGGGTGCTGCTCCCTGGTCTTGTAGGCTCCGTTGGGGGCAACGGTGATGATCAGAGGTGTATTCATCATGCGCTCCTCTTATTGCTCGGCAGCGTCGCCCACGGAAGGCAATTCGCTCTTGAGAAGTTCGAGACCTGCCAGCAGCGTCTTCTGGTAGCGCTGTTTCTCTTGCGCGATGCTCTCTGGAGTCCACTTGAAAAAACCTTCTCCGGACTTCATGCCGAATTTTCCCTCAGCCACTCTTTGCGAAAGGCATGGGCTTGGCTCCTTGTTGGCCGCCAGCGATGGATACATCGTTGCTCCAGCGGCGCAGTGGACTTCCAGACCTGCATGGTCGCGCTGAAGCACGGGGCCCGCTGCAAGAAAGCGAAAGCCGAAGCCAAAGCGCACGGCTGCATCCACGTCTTCGGCTGATGCAATGCCAGCTTCAATCAGTGCAAAAGCTTCGCGAGCCAGCGCGTGCTGAAGACGATTCGCCAAAAAGCCTGGCAAATCCTTCTTGACCAGCACCGGCACCATGCCGCACTGGCGCATGAAAGCATGAAGGTTCTCTGCACATTCCATGCGGGATGCCTCGCCGCACACCACTTCGACAAGAGGCGTCAGGTGTGCAGGCATGAAGAAGTGCAGACCCAGCATGCGTTCCTGCGTTGCCAGGCCTTCTGCAATGGCCGTAATGGGGAAGCTAGAGCTGTTGCTGGCCAGCAATGCATTCTTGCGGGCGCGCTGCTCGAGTTGCTTGAAAAGCGCTTGCTTGATGTCCAGGCGCTCCGGGATGCATTCGATCACAAGATCCACAGAACTCCAGTCGAGGTCGTCCAATGACGAGACGACGGACAGGTGGGCAAGCTGCTGCCCCGCATCCAGTTGGGTCAAGCCGTGATGGACCAGTCCAGGGACTTTGGCAGCACGGTCGGGATTGGACTCGACAACAGTCGTTTTGCAAGCTCCTCGGCAAAGAACGACCGCGACATCGGCTCCCATCGTTCCGCCGCCAATAACCACAGCATGTGAACGCGAGGGACGGAAAAAGTGCCCAGGCGCACTGAAAATCTTTTGCTCCAACGGATGTCTCCAGGTTCTATGAGTCTTGGAGGAAGTCTGGATGGTTTCAATAAATTTGTTAAACAAATTTATTGGGATAAATATCCTGATTTTTAAATATATTGCGATGTGACTCTTCTATCCGTGAGGAGCCGTCGACACGATTCAGCAAATCGCAGGCGGTGCAAAAGCACCGCAGTCTTTGATCGACTTGGAGCGTGCTATGAATTTGCCACGGCAGTGCATTGGGCAGAGCTATGCCGCACGCAGGCACCAACGTGGACGCTACCTGGAGTGCTGCACTGACATTCACCAAGAATGGAAACAAGGTGCATGGTGAAGAGATGCACCAGAGCGGGAGAGGCAAGCAGTGGTACTTCGGCATGGATGCTGATTCTGGCCTGGTGCACACAGCAGGTGGCACGGCTGCCAATCCTGCGATGTTGTCGAGGCCTGCCGCTTGCAGCCCCGGCAGGAAATCGATGTCCATGGCAATGCAGGCAACCAAGTTGCAGATCAGCGAGCAGATTCTTGCCCATCGGCATGGAGCGCCATAAAAGTCACCGGGCTGGCCTGTGACCCGAAAAGATCACAAAGCTGCCCAGTGCCAGCAGCCACACGGCGATGGCGGCATAGAGCATTACGCCGCCAAAGCTGTGTACCAGCGCCTCGCGGGCAATGTCTGTCAGTGCCTGCGGCGAAGTGGCTGCGTCAGCGCCTGCTTGCAGGGCGTACAGGGCTTGCAGGTTGCCAGAGACAATGCCGTTGGCCATCTCGCGCAGCGCAGCAGCATCTACGGGTTCATGCAATGCGGTTTGCAGGTGCTGCTGCACGCCGTGCACCAGCAGGAAACCCATCAGCGCGATATTGATCGACAGCGTAATCATGCGGGCACTCATGTCGATGCCGGACGCCATGCCGGCGCGTGCGCTGGAGACCGCTGCCGTGGTGGTATTGGTCACTGGGGTGTTGGTGATGCCCAGCCCTGCGCCGGCAATCAGGCAGCCCGGCAGCACGTAAAGCCAGTGGCTGTTGGCGAGCTGGCTGCCAGCGAGCATCAGCATGAACCCAAGACCGATGGCGAATAGCCCCAGTGGAATGGCGATACGCGGGCCATAGCGCATGGCGATGCGTTCTCCAACCACCGGGAACACCAGCGTGGGAAGGGTGTAGGCTAGCAGCGAGACGCCGGCGGCCGTGACATCCTGACCTAGCGCACTCTGAAAATAGATGGGCAAGTAGATGATGAACGCCCAGAAGCTGAAGTTCATGCCCATGGAGCCCATCAGCGCACCGGAGAAATTGCGCACCCGAAAGACGGAGAAGTCGAACATGGGATGCTGGGCACGCAGTTCCACCCACACAAAGGTCGCAAAACTCAGCAGACCCACAGCCATGGCGGCCAGCGCAGACATGCTGCCAAAACCGGTATCGGAGCCCTGCGTCACAAAGAAGGCCAGGCCAAATACTGCGAGGGACAGCGTGACGATGCCCGCAAGATCCAGCGCGCCGGCCTTGGGGTCATGCGATTCCTGCACGGCGATGGTGGCCAGAAAGAAAGTCAGCGTGGCAATCAGCACGTGTACCCAGAACACCCAGCGCCAGTCCGATAGGGCGACGATCATGCCGCCAATCAGCGGGCCGAAGCCCAAGCCTATGCCGAGCATGACTCCCCAGGTGCTGAAGGCGCGGCTGCGCTCGGCGCCTTGCGGAAATTGATGCGAGAGGACGGCTACCAGGCAGATCAGCATGGCGCCGCCGCTGGCCCCCTGGAACACGCGGCTGGCAATCAGCATCGGTGTGTTCCATGCCAGGCCGCACAGCAGCGATGAAAACGCAAAGAGGGCTATGGAGATCAGAAAGACCCGCTTGCGGCCAAACCGGTCTGCCAGTGTCCCGGTGGCCATGAGCACCGAGACGCAGGCGATGGTGTAGGCATTCATGATCCACTGAATGTCTTTGAAGTCACTGTGCAGAACGGACTCCAGCGTGGGCAAGATGACAGGCACGCTGGAGATTTCAAGGCTGAACATCAGTGAGGCCAGACAGACCGATAGCAGCGCAATGCGATTGCGCCGGGTCGGTGCCGGCTCCAGGCTGCTGGTGTTCAAGAGATCAACATCATTCGAGGACATGGTTGCGCACTCCAGAAAAGGGAAACTGCGTTCTGGCGCAGAACGTTCAACGCGAGTCTATGGGAATAAAATTCTTAAATTTACGCGTTGATTTCCCATCATTGGGGAGCTGAAGGATCCAATCGACATGACTGTGCAAGACCCTCTGGAAGGAGTCTCCACCTTTGTGCAGGTGGTGGAAGCGGGCGGCTTCACTGCTGCTGCCAAGCGGCTTGGCGTGACGCGCTCTGCCGTGGGCAAGGCCGTTGCCAGGCTGGAGGCACGTCTGGGCTCGAGGCTACTGCAGCGCAATACGCGTACCCAGACCCTGACTGCGGAAGGACAGATCTACTACGAGCGCTGCACCCGTGCACTCAAGGAGCTGGATGCAGCCGAGGCGGATCTGGACAGTGGCCGCATGGAGCCCATCGGGCGCCTACGGGTCAGCGTGCCAGAAGGCTTTGGGCAGCTGTGCGTGGCGCCAATACTGCTGAATCTGACGCGTCTGTATCCGCAGCTGAGCATCGATCTGTCGTTTGGCGACCGTACAGTCGATCTGATCGAGGAGGGATTTGACCTGGCCATACGCATAGGCCCGCTGCAAGACAGCGGCACCTTGTCTGCGCGCCTGCTGGGCACGCAGCACATCAGCATCGGAGCTTCCCCGGCCTATCTGGCACGCCACGGCACGCCCGGCAAACTGGAGGAGCTCGATGGTCATGCGGTCATCAGTTATTCGCACTCGGGTGTCGTCGCCCCGTGGAATGTTTCGCCAGTTGCTGGGCGAGGCGGCAGCTCGGACTACCGCCTGCAGGTGCACTCCCAGATCAGCATGGACGATATACAGGCCATTGCCGCTGCTGCTGTGGCGGGCTATGGCATTGCCTGGGTCCCTTGCTGGCTGCTGAGCAGCTATGCCAAGCGTGGAGAGCTGGTACATATCCTGCCCGACTATCGGGCACGCTCCTATGAGATCCATGCACTCTGGCCACAGGCACGGCAATTACGTTGCAAGTTGCGGGTGGCCATCGACGCGCTGGTGGCCGAGATTCCGGCTTTGCTGAATCCTGAGGATGCGGTCCATTCCCGGTAAGGTTTGTGCGTTTCCGCCACCGTGCAATGCCTGCGCTTGAGGCTCAAGGCTCAAGGCATTTGGAAAAGTGGAGGTGGACGGTTTTTAGCACTCCGGGCTAAATTTGGGCTGACCTGACTAGTGCGCAAAGATCGACTTCGAGCGAATGCCAGACGCTGTTCAGGCAACCGTACGTTGATGGTGCAGCAGATCCAGGAACATCTGTGCCGAGCGGCTGATGGGCCTGTCCTTGCGTACCAGGCTGCCGTAGGCCTCCAGACTGTGCTTGGTCCGATACGGCAGGATATGCAGCATGCCGTGGGCGGCATGAAGGTCCGCCACCGTGCGCGGAATCACGCCCACCATATTCGAGCTGCGCACCAGATTGATGGTGGTGAGTATGGAGCCGGTTTCGATCAGACCGCGCGGCAGCGGCAGACTGTGCTCGCGGAACTCTTGTTCGATCAAGCTGCGCATGGGGCTGCCGGGTGGCTGCATGACCCAGCCATGTCCCTGCAAAGCCTGCAGACCGGGCCGCTGCAGCGACAGCAGCGGATGTCCCTCGCACACGATGAAGGCCAGCTGCTCGTCGTCGATCGGGCAAAAGCGGCAATCGCGGCCCGCTTCATTCGTCATGCGCCCGACGACCACCTCCAGCACTCCCTCACGCAGCTGCGCCAGCAAGCGATCGCTGGTGTCCACGGCCACTTCCAGCTCCAGCAAGGGCAGCTGCTGTTTCAGCTCCAGCAAGGCCTGGGTGAGCCGCCCGGGTGACGCGGCCATGATGCTGCCCACGGCCAGCCGCCCGGAGCTTCCCTGGCGCAGCTCGCCCAGTTCGCGATTCAGGGCCTCGATATTGCCGCGCAGCGAACGGAAATATTCCAGCACCCGCTCTCCGGCCGCATTGCGCTGCAGCCGCCGGCCCACGCGCTCGAACAGGGGCTGACCCAGGGCATCTTCGAGTTCCTGCAGCATTTTGGTGGCGGCAGGCTGGGTCAGGCCGAGCTCGGCCGCTGCCGCGCGCAAGGTCTGGCGCTCGTCGATGGCCAGTATCAAGGCCACCTGGCGCATGCGCAGCCGGTTAAGCAACTGTGGCGTGTTGTCGCGCTTGTCTATCGATCCCATGGCATGGCTTCTTATTGCTTCAGGTTATCGATTAATCAATAACTTTCAATTTACGCATATCAGCGCCTTCCCTAGCATCGGGCTGCGATGAAATAAAAAAGCCAAGGAGACAAATGTGCAAAGACGTCATCTACTTTCCATAGCCGCTGTGTGCGGCGCCGCCGCGCTGCCCTGGCAGGTCCAGGCCCAGGACTCTGCGAACTGGCCCGTCAAGCCCGTGCGCATGCTGGTGGGGTCCGCGCCCGGAGGCGGCACCGATGCCATGGCCCGCGCCGTGGCCGACAGGCTGGGGCCGCTGCTCAAGCAGCCGGTGATCGTGGAGAACCGGCCCGGCGTCTCCAACACACTGGCCGTGGACATGACGGCCAAGGCCACGGACGGCCACACCATGGTCATGGGTGTGGTCACGGCCCATGCCATCGCACCGCATCTGCTCAAGCTGGGGTACGACAACAACCGGGATCTGGTTCCTGTGGCCTTTGTCGGCTCCGTGCCCAATGTGCTGGTGGTGGGCAACTCCGTTGCCGCCAACACGGTGGCGGAGCTGGTGGCCATGGCCAGGAAGAATCCCAATCAGATCAATTTCGCCAGCAGCGGCACGAGCAGCACCCAGCATATCGCTGCCGAGGTGTTCAAGGATGCAGCAGACATTCAGATCACCCATGTACCCTACAAGGGCAGCGCCGCGGCCCTGGTCGATCTGGTCAGCGGCCAGGTGCAGATGAGCTTCGACACCATGCCCTCGGTCATAGGCCAGATCAAGGCCGGCAAGCTGCGTGCCCTGGCGGTCACTTCGCCCCAGCGCAACCCTCAGCTGCCCCAGGTGCCGACCATGGCCGAAGCGGGTCTGCGCGAGGTGGAAATCAGCGCCTGGTACGGCATCTACATGCCGGCCTCCACGCCCAAGGCCGTTCAGCAAAAAGTGCATGACGAAGTCAACAAGGTCATCGCCATGCCCGAGACCAAGAGCCGCCTCGAAGCCGTAGGTGCCGAGCTGCGGCCCATGCCCCAGGCCGACTTCGGCAGTTTTCACCTCGCCGAGTACAAGCGCTTCGGCGACATCATTCGCAAGAACAACATCAAGCTGGACTGAGCATGAGCAAGGCTTCTCTTCCCGTTGTCGCCCTGACCCTGGGCGATCCCTCCGGCATCGGCGCCGAGCTTGTTGCGCGTTTGCTGGCCAGGCCGCAAGCCACCGAGCAGGCGAACCTGGTGCTGATAGGCGATCCCTGGCTCTGGGAGCAGGGCCAGCGCATCGCTGGCCTGCAGGTTGCAACCGTTCCGCTGGCCGGCCTGTCCGATGCGCGCGAGCGTGCCGATACGCGGCTGCCGGCCTTTGTGGCCGTGGACACCGTCGCTCAGGCCGATGTGGTGCCGGGACAGGTGGGGGCGGCAGGCGGCCGCTCGGTGCTGCAGGTGCTCGACCGGTGCATGGATGCGGCCCTGGGCGGCGATATCGACGCCATCTGCTTTGCGCCCTTGAACAAGCAGGCCATGAAGCTGGGCGGCCTGCGCCATGAGGACGAGCTGCACCACTTTGCCGAGTACCTGGGCGTGACCGGTTACTTCTGCGAGTTCAACACGCTGGGTGATCTCTGGACCTCACGTATTTCCTCGCATGTACCCCTCAAGGATGTGGCCGGCTACCTGAGCGTGGAGCGCATCAGCCAGGCGGCCGAGCTGATCTACAAGGCCTTGCGCGCCAGCGGCCTGGCTGCTCCCAAGGTGGCGATTGCCGGCTTCAACCCGCACAACGGCGACGGCGGCACCTGCGGCCGCGAGGAAATCGACATCATCGCGCCCGCAGTCCAGGCCCTGCAGGCGCGCGACTGGCCCAGCGATGCACCGTTCCACGGCCCGTTTCCGGCCGACACCATCTTCCTCAAGGCACAGGCCGGCGAGTACCAGGCCATCGTGACCATGTACCACGACCAGGGCCAGATAGCGATCAAGCTGCTGGGCTTCTCGCGTGGGGTGACGGTGCAGGGCGGTCTGCCGATTCCCATCACCACGCCGGCCCACGGCACTGCCTACGACATCGCGGGCCAGGGCAAGGCCAATGTGGAGGCCACCTGGCAGGCGCTGCAGATCGCCGCACGCATGGGGGCCGCCCACCGCGATCGCCAGGCTGCCCCAGCCGTCTGAGCCCGTTTCCCGGGCGGCCTGGGCCGCCTGTCCTACTCACTCTTTTCTTCCGAGGTCTGTATGAAGATCAAGTCCGTCCGCGCCCGTGTCTATGAATGGAAGGGCAAGACCGTTCCGCCCCAGGGCAACTTCTGCTCCAACGCCATGGATCTGGTGTACTCCAACACCGAGTCCATGAGCACCTTCCGCTTTCATTCGTGGACCGTGGTCGAGATCGAAACCGACGACGGCATCATCGGTCTGGGCAATGTGGCCCTGGCGCCCAAAATCGCCAAGGCCATCATCGACGAGTACCTGGCGCCGCTGGTCATCGGTCAGGACCCCTGGGACTACGAATACCTGTGGCAGCGCATGTACCGTGCCACCCATGCCTGGGGCCGCAAGGGCGTGACCATGGCCGCCATCTCTGCCGTGGATCTGGCCATCTGGGACATCCTGGGCAAGAGCGTGAACAAGCCCGTGTTCAAGCTGCTGGGCGGGCGCACCAAGGAAAAGATTCCCTGCTACTACAGCAAGCTCTATCGCACCGACCTCAAAGAGATGCAGGACGAAGCCCAGAAATTCCTGGACCAGGGTTTCAAGGCCTTCAAGATGCGCTTTGGCTACGGCCCGGCCCATTTGCAGGAGGGCGTGAAAGAGAACCTCAAGTCCGTCGAGGCCATCCGCGAAGTGATCGGCTACGACACCGACCTGATGCTGGAGTGCTATATGGGCTGGAACCTGGAGTACGCCAAGCGCATGCTGCCCAAGCTCGCCAGGTTCGAGCCGCGCTGGCTGGAAGAGCCCGTGATCGCCGACGACATCGACGGCTACGCCGAGCTCAACGCCATGAACATCATCCCCATCTCGGGCGGCGAGCACGAGTTTTCGCTCTACGGCTTCAAGCAACTGCTGGACAGGAAGGCCGTCTCCGTCGTGCAGTACGACACCAACCGTGTGGGCGGCATCACGGCGGCGCACAAGATCAATGCCTTGTGCGAGGCCTATTCCGTGCCTGTGATCCCGCATGCGGGCCAGATGCACAACTATCACCTCACCATGAGTACGCTGGCCTCGCCCATGGCCGAGTACTTCCCCATCTTCGATGTGGAAGTCGGCAACGAGCTGTTCTGGTACATCTTCGACGGCGAACCGGTTGCCGACAACGGCTTCCTGCAGCTGCGCGACGACGTGCCGGGTCTGGGCCTCACGCTCAAGACCGAGTACCTCGACCAGTTCCACATCATCGATTGAGGAGACGCAGCATGCCCGGACTCTCCAATCCCCGTTACCGGGGCATCTTCCCTGTCGTGCCCACCACCTTCCACGAGGACGGCACGCTGGACCTGACCAGCCAGAAGCGCTGCCTGGACTTCATGATCGACTCGGGCGTCGACGGCCTGTGCATCCTGGCCAACTTCTCCGAGCAGTTCCTGGTCTCGGACGAGGAGCGCGAAATCCTCACGCGAACGGCCCTGGAGCATGTGGGCGGCCGTGTGCCCGTGATCGTGACCACCACGCACACCAGTACCAGAATCTGCGCCGAGCGCAGCCGCCGCGCCCAGGACATGGGCGCGGCCATGGTCATGGTCATGCCGCCTTACCACGGCGCCACCTTCCGCTTCGGCGAATCCCAGGTGCAGGTCTTCTACCAGGGCGTGTCCGACGCCATCGACATCCCCATCATGGTCCAGGATGCGCCGGCCGCAGGCACGCCACTGTCGCCGGCCTTTCTGGCCCGTATGGCCAGGGAGATTGAGCAGGTCAGCTACTTCAAGATGGAAACCGCCGGTGCGGCGGGCAAGCTGCGCGAGCTGATCGCCCTGGGCGGCGAAGCCATCGAAGGCCCGTGGGACGGCGAGGAAGCCATCACGCTGCTGGCTGATCTGGAGGCCGGAGCGACAGGCGCCATGACCGGCGGCGGCTTCGCCGATGGCATCCGCCCCATCATCGAGGCGCACCGCGCTGGCGACAAGGACAAGGCCTTTGCCGAGTACCAGCGCTGGCTGCCGCTGATCAACCACGAGAACCGCCAGGCCGGTTTTCTGGCCGCCAAGGCGCTGATGAAGGAAGGCTGCGTGATCGCCTGCGACGCGCCGCGCTCGCCCTGGCCGCCCATGCACCCCGAGGTGCGCCGCCAGCTCATCGACATCGCACGCCGGCTGGATCCGCTGGTGCTGCGCTGGGCCCGTTGAGACGACTATGAATACAGGAGCTGGTTACGCCTGTTTATTCAAGAATTCAGATACTTTTCATGCTGAGATCTATGAATAACAGGCGCAACAAGCTCCTCTATCAAGAGCATATCCATGACCCCACATCTCAACCTGATCAACGGCCAGTGGACGGCTGCTGACAGCTACTCTTCCAACACCAACCCCAGCGAC